>DAOUJI010000067.1:0-5493 GCA_034422875.1 Dehalococcoidia bacterium
CTTATAGCTTCCAAATACTCCTTCACACCGCCTCGCGTCACTCCACCCTCCGGCAACACTGCTTGCGAGGCAACGATAACCTCTTCGGTAACATTTAGTATGAGTCAATTCGCTTCCTTGACTCGGGTTTCCGCCCAATCCTACAATTCCCGAAACTTCCCCCCAAAAACAGCCTGCACGAGGTCTTCGATATGGTACGTGCCCTTTTCATGGGCCAGACGGGAATAGACAAGAAACGCCACATTGAGACCTTGCGGGAGTACGCCGCCTCTAAAGGCAAGTCCTTCGACGCCCTCCACAACGTCGGAGACATCATGTACGAGGAGAGCCGGAAAGCGGGAAAGTCCATTACGGAAGGCAAAATCCTCGACCTGCCCCTCACCGAGCTCGCCGTTCTCCGCCGTTCGGCTTTCAACAAAATCCAGCAGGAGACCAGCCACATAGACTCAGCCACCGTAGTGGTCGGCTCCCACGCCGTCTTCCGCTGGAACAACCAGCTTTTCCGCGCCTTCGAGTTGTCCGACTTCGAGTCCTTCAGGCCGGACCTGATTATCACGCTGGTGGACGACGTGGAAGCTGTGAAACTGAATCTGGACGGCCTGCGGGACGCCGCACGTCTCCCGGCGGACACCACATACGGAATGAAGGACCTTTTGGTGTGGCGCGAGGAGGAGATACTGGCGTCGGAGATATTGGCGTCCTTCCTCGGGATCCCCCACTACGTGCTTGGCGTGTCGCTGGAGCCCGAGGCCACAGACTATCCGCTGGAGGTTGCCTACTCCCTGCTCTTCGAGCCGTGGAAGAAACGGTCCTACGTGAGCTTCCCTATCAGCGACGCACAGGCGAAACCTGAGATTTGGGACAAAGTTCTGGACTTCCGTAGAAGGGTCCGCAAGACGCTCTGCTGCTTCGACCCGATGATGATCGACGAGAAAAGACTCTACGGCATTCTTCGTAGGTTCCGTCAGGAAAACCCCGACGCCTCTCATCTACTGTGCGACGTCCGGGGAGAACAGGCCCAATTCAGCGTCAGAGAGATCGAGTCGATCATTCCCGACATCGATGGTCAGATAGTGTCCAGGGACTACAAGTTGATTGACCAGGCCGAAATGATTGTGGCTTACATTCCCCTGGACACGGACGGCAGCCCGTTGATTGCCGGGGGAGTGCAGTCGGAGCTTGAATACGCCTCGGCTTCAACCAAGGAGGTGTTGGTGGTGTGGGAAGCTTCCAAGGAGCCGACCCCCTTTATCCATCAACGCGCCGACAAAATCTTCTCCAGTGTCGCGGAACTGGAACACCACCTGGAGCAGCAGTTCCAGCCAACGGGTCAACTCGAGTTCCCCCTGTAGGACGCCAGCCCACCCTTCGCGTTACAGACCGCCTCCCGCGCCGTCTTGCCGCCCACCTTTTCGTCATTCCGGCCCCCGAGCCGGAATCCAGGGGTGGCGGACTGGATACCAGCCTTCGCTGGTATGACGGTGGGCCAATCGAGCATTTTCGTGGTAATGACAGTCGAGGGAACGGACAAACGTAGATTCTTGTGTGGCTGGGCCCTAGTCTTGTGGAGTCTCCAGCCACTCCTTGAGGGCCAGATTCATCATGACGGCCCCCACGCGCGCGCTCCTGAGCACTCGGATGACCTGCATCAAGGGAGTCAGGAGTCCGGTGAACCGCTCCCCATGAACGAGACGGATCACACCGTCGCCGCCGTCCTCCAAAACGAAATAGCGTTCCCCATCGAAAAATCCAGGGAGCAGAGCGTGACCAATCCACGTAAGCCGGCGCCCTTGTTCGACCTCAACCACCCTGGGCTTGATGGTTTTCCCAATGGCTCCGGGGGGCTTAACGAGCAGTTTCAGTTCGCTCCCGACGGCCAAGTCTCCCTCACCCTTCGTTATGAAAGGGTTCCATTCGGGGTAGGCGGACAGGTCTGTAAGCGCGTCCCAGACTTCCTCGCGGGGCGCGCTTATCTCGATCTCGGTCCTGATTTCCCGCAAGGGCCTATTCCACGTAACTGGTCGAGGGGCTGTCGGTGGGCATCACGGTGTACATCCGGGCGTCGGCGCCTGAATGGTTCTCCAACTTATGAGGGACGTTGGGCGGCGCCAGCAGGGTGTGCCCTTCGGGGACCGTCCGCACCTCGTCTCCCACAGTCATCTCGATGGACCCTTCCAGCAGGATGATGGCCTCGTCGTGGGGATGGGTGTGCAGCTTTAGAGCCGAGCCGTCGTGCATCACCAACTCGCCCACCGTCAGGCTCGCGGCGCCTGCGGCCTTGTTGATGAATCGGCGGGACTTGCGTCCCTCGCCAGGCTCGAAGGGAGGGTCTGTGCGCTGGTCAATAATAGGCATAACCGCCTCCTATGGCGTTGTTTTCGAATCTGGTCATCTGAATTCTATGGCCGGAGACCACTAGGGGCAAGGCTCTAGGGCTTGACGCCCCAGTGGATAGCGACGGCGCCCAGACCCAGCTTCCTGTAGCCCACGCCGGTCAGGCCCGCTTCGGTGAAAGTCCGGGCCATCTCGTCGGCGGTGTGGAACCTGCCCACAGACTGGGGCAGGTATGTATATGCTTCCCGGTTCCGGGCCACTATCTGGCCCATCAGCGGCACTACGCGATTGAAGAAGACCCGGAACGGAGGACCCAGAAGCCTGCTTTCAGCGGGTGTAGACTCCAGAGACACCACCCTGCCTCCAGATCTCACCACGCGCACAGCCTCCGCCAAAGCCCCTGGGAGGTCAGGCATGTTCCTGAAGCCCCAGCCCGACACGGCGCAGGCGAAGACTCCGTCGGGAAAGGGAAGGGCCAGTCCGTCTCCAACAGCGAAGTGGGTTGCCCGTCCCAAACCTTTCGAGGCGGCTTTCGCGTTGGCGCGCGCCACCATGCCGGGGGTCAGGTCCAGACCCACAACGCTTTTGATTCCCGGAAGCGGCGCTAGAGCCAGCGCAAAGTCCCCGGTCCCTGAAGCCAGGTCGAAGGCCATGCCGTCCACGTCCTTGGCGGCGATTTCGGCGGCGATGCGTCGCCAGCGGTGGTGTAGACCCCCAGTCATGAGGGTGTTCATCAGGTCGTAAGTGGGGACTATGGAGGCGAAGAGATTCGCCACGTAGGTGCGTTTAGCCTCACCGCGCAGTTCAGCCATGAACTCTAGACGCCCGGACCGGAGTACCGGTAGCGGTCTTCCAGTTCATCGTCCACGCCCAGGGCCACCAGAATGCGGCCCACCATGTAGCCTACCACGTCGGATAATGTCTGGGGTTTCAAGTAGAAGGGGGGATGGGGAGGCAAAGTCACTACTCCCATGCGGGCCAGCGTGGTCATGTTCTCAAGATGGACTGCATGAAGAGGCGTCTCCCGCGGCACGATGACCAGGCGGCGGCGTTCCTTGAGACACACGTCGGCGGCTCTGAGCAGCAGATTGTTGGCCATGCCGTGGGCCAACGAAGCTACGCTCGCCATGCTGCAGGGAACGACTGCCATGCCCCGGGTGGGGTAGGAGCCGCTGGCTATCGGGGCCGTCATTTCACCGATCCCGTAGTCCGTGAAGTGGGGATGCTCCCTCCAACGGGCCAACGCCTCGTTCCAGGACTCGTCCATTTCCTGATGCCAGACCATCTTGGCCTCGGCGCTGGCCACCAGCGCCAGGGGCAGGTCCCGGCTGAGCATTTCGTCGACAAGGTCGCGGGCCATGACGACTCCGCTGGCGCCCGAAACGCCTATGACGTATGGCCGTTTATCCTGAGCATCGGTCAAAACACTACGTCCAACGCCGTGAACAACAGCAAGGTCACGGCGATATAGGAGTTGAGGTTGAAGAAAGCCAGCATGAGCTTGGACAGGTCTTTAGGACTCACCAGCGTGTGCTCGTATATAAGCAGCGCCGAGGCAACGGCCCATCCCGCATAGTATAGCGGCCCCAGGCCCATCCATATCCCCAGGGCCAGCAGGGCGACGGATGTGGCTATGTGCATTCCCCGGTACCACCAGAAAGCCCCTTCGATGCCGAAACGGCGGGGTATGGAATGGATCCCGTATTGCTTGTCGAAGGCGACATCCTGGCAGGCGTAGATGATGTCGAAGCCGCCTATCCACGTTGCCACCGCAAAGGACAGGAGGACCGCCTCCGGGTCCAGACTGCCAGTGACGGCTATCCAACCTCCAGCGGCTGCTATGGCGTCAACCCACCCCAAGACGAAATGGGTGGTCCAGGAGAAGTATTTTACGTAGGAATACGCCACGACGGCCACTGCGGCGATTGGAGCGAGGACCAGAGTCAGGGTATTGAGTTGCGACGCGGCAAAGAAGAAGACCCCTATGGAGACCAGGACCATCAACCCCATCTCATAGGGTTTCAAAAGCCCCCTGGGCAGATGGCGGTTGGCGGTGCGGGGGTTGGCTGTGTCTTCCTTGAGGTGAATCAGGCGATTTGACGCCATTGCGAGGGTGCGGGCGGCTGCCATGGCCACGGTTATCCAGATGAACTCGGACCACCCCGGGAGCCCGTCGGCCGCCAGGAACATGCCGATGTAGGCGAAGGGCAAGGCGAAGACGGTGTGTTCGAACTTGATGGCATCGAGGAACAGACGTGCCTTGGCGCCTGTCCGTTTAACAGGAGTCAGAATCGCTGATGCCATGACGCTCAGATCAGTTTCGGGCGACCTTCCCTGTGAGGAATCCGCTATATCCCATATTGGTCCCACTTGGAGTCCACCAACGCCTTCACCTCGTCGCTCATGACGATATCGGGCGGCCATTCGCGAGGGTTGCCTTCACCCGGCCCCTTGGCTGTGGCGTCTATGCCGACCTTGCTGCCGAACTTGGGCGTGGGAGAGGCGTGGTCCAGGTCGTCCACAGGCCCTTGAACTGTGATTATGTCCCGGGCGGCGTCGATGTTGTTGGTTACCCGCCACGTGACCTCCGACAAGTTGTGCACATCGACGTAGTGGTCGACCACGATGATGGCTTTGGCCAGAGACATCAGTCCAAGCCCCCAGAGTCCGTACATGACCTTCTGGGCGTGGCCTGGAAACTCTTTCTTAATCGAGACCAGCACCAGGTTGTGGAACACCCCTTCCGCGGGCATGTTGATGTCAACGATTTCCGGGAGGACGGTCTGCATGACCGGCAGGAAGACCCGTTCGGTGACCTTGCCCATGAAGTAGTCCTCCATGGGAGGCCGTCCCACGATTATTGTCGGGTATATGGCCTGCCGGCGGTGTGTGATCGCCGTGACATGAAATACCGGATAGGTGTCGGCCAGGGAGTAGTAGCCCGTGTGGTCTCCAAAGGGTCCTTCCAGCGCTTCGTCTCCGGGAGTGACATAGCCCTCTATGATCATCTCGGCATGGGCCGGGACCTCCAGGTCCACGGTCTTGGCCTTGACCAGTTCGACGCCTTCTTCGCGGATGAATCCCGCAATCATCATTTCGTCCATATCAGGTGGCAATGGAGCGGAACCCGTCCATATCGTGGCAGGGTCTCCTCCAAGA
>DAOUJI010000068.1:0-6699 GCA_034422875.1 Dehalococcoidia bacterium
TGGGAATGATTCTTGGGCCTCATGGACTGGAAGCGGTGGGCGACCTGGAGTTTGTGCGCACCCTGGCCGAATTCGGTGTTGTGTTGCTGCTCTTTGCGGTTGGCGTCGAAATATCCCTGCGAGAACTGAGGAAACTGGGCAAGGCTGTGATTCTCGGAGGAATCCTCCAGGTCGTTGCTGTAATAGGCCTAGCCTACCCCATGGCATTCGGTCTGGGCTGGTCTCCTGCCCAGTCCGTCGTGTTCGGAATGGTTGTGGCGTTAAGCAGCACCATGGTGGTCCTGAAGTCTCTGATAGACCGGGGCGAACTCAACAGTGTCCATGGTCGATTGCTGACCGGAATTCTATTGATACAAGACCTTGCCTTCATACCGATGATCGCAGTGCTGCCCGCGTTGGGTGAGGCCGACAGTTCATTGCTTGTGGAAGTAGGTCTAGGCCTGGGCAAGGCCGTAGCGGTATTGGCTGTAATGGGGATTCTCGGATGGAAAGCTCTGCCGTTGTTGCTCAGGTTGGTAGCCCGTTTCGGATCGCGGGAAGCGTTCATCCTGACGGTGGTCGCTCTCACCTTCGCGATGTCCGCCATCACCGAGTTGGCGGGGTTGTCGGCGGCCGTCGGAGCGTTCGTCGCCGGAGCGCTCCTGAGTGAGTCCGACTACGGACACAGGGCCTTGTCGGAAGTGGTCCCGTTGAGGGACACCTTCTCCGCCCTTTTCTTTGTTTCCCTCGGGATGCTGGTGGACTGGACCTATCTGGCGAACAATCTGTGGCTGGTGGCAGCCACCGCGGCCTTTGCGATGGCGGTCAAATTCATATTGGTCGCTGTGTTGATGCGTTGGTTTGGGTACCTGGCCTATACCGCCATTCTGACGGGACTGGGAGTGGTGCAGATTGGAGAGTTCAGCTTCCTGCTGGCTGATTCTGCGACAGGCCAGGGAATCGTAGACTCCAACTTCCTTACGCTGATCGTAGTGTCTGCGGTGGTGACCATGGGGTTGACGCCTGCCATCATGGCAACTGGCCACAAGGCGGTGGTGTCAGTGGGCCAAAGATTCGCTGCCCTGAGGCCCTATGGCGCTGAGACCGAACGCATCCGTGACTCAGGGGCCCCGGTGGAGGACCATGTAGTGATTTGCGGCCTGGGAAGGTTGGGGTCCCTGGTGGCCCATAACCTTGAGTCGCAAAGCATACCCTACTCAGCAATTGATTTGGACCCCCAGGTAGTGTCCCAATACCGACGGCGAGGTCAGCACGTCATCAACGGCTCAGTAGGCAGCTATGTGGTCTTGGAAGCGGCCGGCGTAAACAAAGCCCGCATAATGGTCATCAGCACAGGGGATTTCGCATCGTCATGGGTCGCGGCCCAGCACGCATTGAGGATGAACTCGGACCTGGAGATTGTGGTCAGAGTCCATTGGCCGGACGAAGGAGAACGCTTCATGAGTTTAGGCGTTACGGGGATAGTCTGGCCCCAAATGCAAGCAGGCCTGGAAGTGCTTCGGCGCATCGTCGTCGGCTACACAGACGATCCTACAGAAGCTAGCCGAATGATGAAACTCTTACGGGAAGAGTTCCGATTCGGGCCGAATGGGTCTGGAGGCGCCTCAGGACCGACGGATAATCAAAAAAGGAAGTCGGATGACAGGCCGTCAGCCGTTGACTAGGCCCTGGGAAAGCTACATGATCGAGTATCCGCCGTCGACGGTGATGACGGCGCCGGTTATGTAATCCGAAGCCTTGGCCGACAGGAAGACGGCGATTCCTTGAAGGTCGTTAGGGTCACCCCAATGCTGCGCGGGTATTCGGCGGCTGATCAAGTCGTACCGCTCCGGCTGTTTTACCGGAATGTCCGAGGCCAGCTCGGTCATGAACCATCCGGGCAACACGGCGTTGGACTGGATGTTGTCCTTAGCCCAGGCTACGGCAAGGCTCTTGGACAACTGCACTATGCCCCCTTTGCTGGAGGAGTACGCGGCTCCGCTCCCCCCTCCGCCGAACAGCGAGAACATGGAGCCTATGTTGATGACCTTGCCGCCGCCTTGCTCCTTCATGTGGGGGTAGACTTCCTTGGCGGCCAGGAACGCGCCGCGCAGGTTGACGTCCATCACCCAGTCCCACTCCTCGGCGCTGATGTCCTGGGGGTCTTTCCGGACCACCGTGCCGGCGTTGTTGACCAGTATGTCCACCCTTCCGAAAGCGTCGTGGGTTTCGGCGACCATCCGGCGTATGTCCGACTCTTCGGTAACGTCGGCGGTGATTCCCGCAGTTCTGGCTCCTAAAGCCTCAATCTGTGGCAAGGCTGTAGCTGTCTTCTCTTCATTGCGGGCAGCCACGGCGATGTCGGCTCCCGCTCCGGCCAGCCCCAGAGCCATAGCAAGCCCTAAGCCTCCGTTGCCGCCAGTGACTATTGCAACTTTGCCCGTCAGGTCGAACAACCGGTCCATCACAGCGACTCCTCGATTTCAGGGCGCAAACCGCCCATATCTGTGTAAGATATCGCATCCAGTCCACGTCCTTATACAGAAAACTCTCGCCGGATGGATGCACCGTTCAGGCCGTTGTAGTATGCTATCCTCAGACGATTATCCGAGCAAGCGCCCACGCCTCGTCTATCCAACCCTTACAAGGAGTTAGAGGGCAATGGCAGAAGCAGACCTGGCCCTAATGGCCCACCTGATGCGGAGAGCGGGATTCGGCGCCAGCAGAGACGAGCTCGAGGCGCGGGCCGCGAAGGGGTACGAGGAGACCGTCGAGGAGCTTCTGGATCCCGACGGACATGGAGTCCCTCCCATGAATCCGGAACTGCTTATCAGGACCTATCCCTTCATGGAGGCCGGTTTCGGCCCGCCCAGTTCCAGCTCCCGCCACATCTTCTACTTGATCAACAACCCCAGGCCGCTGGAAGAGAAAATTTCCCTGTTCTGGCACATGGTGTTCGCCACCGGCAACGCCAAGCTGGACAACCCCCAGGAGATGGCCCGGCAGTTGAACATGTTCCGCAGCAAGGGGCTGGGCAACTACCGGGAGTTGCTGGTGGAGCTTGCCAAGAACCCTGCGATGATCTATTGGCTGGACAACAACTACAATTCCAAAGACCAACTCAATGAGAACTGGGGACGCGAGCTGCTGGAGCTCTTCTCAATGGGACAGGGCAACTATACGGAAGAAGACGTGTTCGAGTGCGCCCGCGCCTTCACCGGATGGACCATAGCCCCCAAGCCCCCCTCCATCGGGTTGGGCAGGTTCATGTGGAATTTCGAATTTAGGCCCCACGACCACGACGACGGAGAGAAGAACTTCCTGGGACACCGGGGCCGTTTCAACGGCGAGGACGTCATTGACATCATCATCCGCCAGCCAGCCACGGTCCGGTTCATCGCCAGGCACCTCTACAACTTCTTCGTGGCAGACGAAACCCAGGTGCCGTCATGGCTGCACACGCCGCCCAGAGACCCGGTGGCCGTTAATATCATCGGGGACGCCTTCGTTACGTCTAACTATGTGATACGAGACACGCTGCGGGTCATCTTCAACTCCGACTTCTTCAAGGAGGCGCGCTTCCAACGGGTCAAGAGCCCTGCGGAAGTCGTGGCGGGGACCATGCGGCTGGTGGGCGACTTTATATATCCCAGGCCAGGCCTCGAGCCTCTGGGCCAGGAGTGCACCTACATGGGCCAGTTCCTCTGCGACCCGCCCAGCGTAGAGGGATGGCATTTCGGGGCCGAGTGGATAGACAGCGGCTCTCTGGTGCGCCGGATCAACTTCTGCGCAGACGCCTTGTCCAACGTCGGGTATCCCGGCGTCAAAGCCCTGGTGCAGAGGATTAGAGATAGAGGCGCCCTGGATCCCGACGCCTTTGTGGACGCCTGCCTCGACTTGCTGGGACCGCTGGACGTCCTGGACTCGACCCGAGAACAGCTGGCAACCATGGCACGCCGGGACGGCGCTCTGAAGTGGGACACCGAGGGAGAAGTTCAGGCGTCCACCCGCAGGGTGGGAGACATGTTCGGGTTGATTGCGTCCACGAGGGAGTATCAGTTTGCTTGATGCCTGGGAGTCATCGAGCTAAGCTTGGGCCAGTCAGCCCCAGGCGCCTGTAAGGGGGAGTCATGTTGACCAAGCACGTACGTGGCAGGACGTTCAACTACGACTATTGCCTCGGAGGTGTGGGCCTCAACGGGGCCGGCTTATTCTTTCCGTCGGACTTCGCCCTGGGGCCGGACCGGACATTGTACGTGTTGAGCAAGGGGTACGAGTTCCTGCCCAGCCAGGGCATCACAAAATTCACCCTGGACTCCCAGCTGCTCTGGGACAGCCGGGGACTGCACTACCTGGAAGGGAGAGGCCCTTTCCCCAGCGGCGTGGCCGTGGACAGCGGCGGGAACGTATACGTAGCCGACGAATACACCAACGGAATATACATCTTTGACGAAGACGGGAATCCAGCGGGAAGCTGGGGGGCTGACAAACCCGGCGGAGGAGGCCTTGGCGACATGGTGTTCCAGGCCCCCAACACCTGGGGGATACACTTCGACCTTTACCTGAAGAAGGTTGGCGCCCGGGACGCCACCAAGGACGGCGAGCTCAACGGTCCCACGGGCATGGCCTTCGACACAGACGACACGCTATACATCTCCGACACTTACAACCACAGAGTCCAGGTCTTCACTAAAGACGGCCGGTTCCTAAGGAAATGGGGCGGCTTCGGAAGCGAAGAAGGCCAGTTCAACCTCCCCTGGCACCTGACTGTGGACAAGGACAACAATGTTTACGTGGCCGACTGGAGAAACTCGCGGGTGCAGAAATTCTCCTCGGATGGAGAGTTCATCGCCTGCTTCGGCGACCCCGGTTCCGGAGAGGGAGAGCTTAACCGCCCATCCAGCGTCGCCGTCGACAGCGAAGGCGACGTATACGTCACCGACTGGGAGACCCACCAATTAATCGCCTATGAACCGGACGGGACGTTCCTGCACCGTTTCGAGGGTGATGCAACGGAGCTCTCGGCATGGACCCAGGCCAAAGTCAACGCCAAGCCGGAACAGCAGATTGCCAGGAGAAGGGCCGACACCTCAGTGGAGCGGTATTTCAGAAGGCCCACGACAGTCAGGGTTGATGATGAAGGCCGCATAATGGTCCTGGAGTCCACCGCCAGCCGCATCCAGGTCTACGTCAAGGAACGAGACTGGGTCGAGGCCCAATTCAACTTGTGACGCTCTCTTCTAGACCCGGTCTGCAAGACCTCCTCTCAGTCTTAGCATTCCCAACCAAGTCTACAGGACGCCCACTCTCAAGTAAGACTGCCCGCCCTCTGGTCATGCCATACAGGGGAACGTGTTGGCCCAGGTAGGGACTCCCCTCCGCTTCTTGCCCAACTTCCGCGGCGTTTTCTACGGCTGGTGGCTGGTGGGAATCGGCGCCGTCGTCATGATATTGGGCACGGGCCCGCTGTTCTCGGGCATGCCGGTATGGAACGTGGTCCTGAGAAAGACGTTCGGATGGAATGCAGGGCAACTTTCGCTGGCATGGTCGTTCCAACGGGCCGAAGGCTCGGTCATGGGACCCATCGGCGGCTACCTGGTGGACAGGCTGGGACCCCGGTGGATGGCGCTTATCGGCCTGTGGATCATGGGTGGGGGGTTCCTGCTCTTCAGCCAGGTGCAGAGCCTTTGGATGTTCTATCTCTCCTTTGTAATCATGGGAATGGGCGGAGGCATCGGCACGTGGCTTCCGATGATGACGGCGCTCAATCACTGGTTCCACCGCAGACGCTCTCTGGCTATGGGGATTTCCATGGAAGGGTTCTATATAGGGGGCGTCGTGGTGCCGCCTCTCCTTGGATGGACCATCGATCCCGATGCCCATGGTCTCGACCGATGGAAAGAAGTGGCGGCCATAATAGGGGTGTTTACAATCATTGCCGCTGTCCCTATATCCCGTTTGATACGCAACAGTCCTGAGGAATATGGACAGCGTCCCGACGGGGACACCGAACCGGCGCCTCTTCCCGTCGAACAAGCCCGCCCCGTCGCCCAGACGGACGAAGACCCGGACTTCTCCATGTGGGAAGCGGTCCGGACCAGGTCCTTCTGGCTAATCTCCCTTGGCCATGCCTTTGGCGCTACGGTGAACGTGACCGTCATGATTCACCTCGGCCTTCTTCTGGACGACCGGCAGTTCGACCTGACCACCGTGGGGTTTGTCAGCGCCATTATGATGGGAGTGGCCGCCGCGTTCACCCTGGTGGGAGGCTGGCTGTCCGACCGGCTCCCTATCCGGTACTCACTCTTCGGGTTCGCGGCGTTTCAGTCTCTGTCTATAGTGGTGCTCACAGTGTTCAACAACGTGTGGGCCGCTTTCTTATTCGCTGTGCTGATGGGCATAGGTTGGGGAGGCAGGACAAGCCCCACGTCGTCGGTGCGGGGAGTGTATTTCGGACGCAAAGCCTTCGCCAGCATTACGGGAATGTCGATGGTGCCCATGAACATAGTCCTGCTGATAGCCCCCTTGCTGGCCGGATTCGGCTATGACGCCACCGGCAGCTTCTACTGGCCCTTCCTGACAGTGGCCGCAGTCAGTTTCACCGGGTCCTGCTTCTACCTTCTGCTAGGCGAGCCACAAACCAAGACTGCAGCGTTGCAGCCCCGTTCGGAGTCAGGCTCCGTCAGCCCTTGAGGGCGTTCTTGGTGAGGCCCCAATAGG
>DAOUJI010000069.1:0-58809 GCA_034422875.1 Dehalococcoidia bacterium
CACCGAAAGCCACGAAACTGTAATCGCGGAAGAGCTCGCCGTCCGTGGCATGGAAGACGTAGTGGACTCAGCAACTGTGGCCTTGCGTAAAGTCATCCACACCTACGGCTCGTCAGACCAGGCTGACCGTTTCATCCCACAGTTGTCCCAAGGGGCCGTATCGCTTTGGACACTCAGGGCTGAGAACCCCTACGACCTTGACCCCGCAAACCTCACGATCGCCGCTTCGAGGGACGGAGACGACTACATCCTGGAGGGGCATGGGGATTTTATTGGCTCTGGAGAGTTCCCTGGACTCATCTGGGCCTGGGCTGCTGTGGAAGGGGGAGACGGGGATGTCCCTCTCGCCTTCCTGGTCCCAGGCGGAGCGGAAGGTGTTCATATAGCCTGCTCCGTCAGAAACGTTAGGCGTCAGGTCACAAGGGTTGAGTTCCGGCAGGTGCGCGTTCCCATATACTCCGCTTTGGGCGACGAGGATACAGGCTGGGAGATAGCCTTGCAGGCATTGGACTCCCGCCTCCAGTCCGGGAGATTGACATCCGTGGCCCGGACCGGCGACCTCATCAGCTACGCCGCCGATACACACCTGGATGGGACCCCTCTGATTCTAGAGCCGGTGCGGCAGCTTGTCCTCATGGACGCCTTCATCGAAAGCCACGTGGCCCAACTGATGCACCGCCGTAACGCATGGATGAGGTCAGCAGGCAAGGAAATGACCTACCACGCCGCCCAGGCCGACCTGATGGAAAGCCGCGCCAGAACCGTCGTTAGGAACGCAGCGGACCAAGTCGCCGGACCCTATGCACTGCTCGACGCCGATGATCCTGGAGGGTCATCCCTGCTGGCGCGCCACAACGAGGGCGACCGTTCCTCATCCGAAGACTGGCCCCGCCAGCTCATGGCCGTAAGCTTGGGCCTGGAAAAGACCTCGGCTATCCCGAAAAACGCATGATAGGTGACTTATACAGTCTCCCAGGGGTTGATTACATCAATCCCACAGCCCTGGAACCCGCCTACGTCCCTCGTCGCAACCGAGGCTCCTCGCGACCGGGCAATGGCCGCTATCTGACAGTCCGCCTGGCTTATCGGCCGCCCCGACGCGCGTCGAGAGGCAGCTATCACCGCATAGAGGAAAGCTGCGTCTCTATCGAATGAAAGTATCCGCCCAGAAAAATCTTCCTGGAGCATATCTTCAATCTCGCCAAGCAAGTCCTCACGCCGTACACCTGGGGGAAGGATTTCGACGCCGTAACGCAATTCCGCTTCACTGACAGTTGAGACATACAGGTTTGAGAGTGTCTGCCGGTTAACCCAATCAATGACCATCGGGACAGGGCTGGGCCGCATCAAGGCGGACACGACGTTGGTGTCGAGGACAATCATGACTGTACCCTTAATCGAAAGTAGGAGGGTCACGCATTGGTTCCCTTGGCGGTATCTCCAACTCGACTCCTCCGAATCGCTTGAACCGTTCGTGGATCATTGTGCCGAGATTTCCTGGCGGTTCCGGCTCCTTACTTAGGACCGTTCGCAGTATTTCACGGGCCTCCTGCTCCATAGAGCGTCCGTTTTCCGCCGCTCTAATGCGCAGTCGCCGCTTGAGCCCGTCATCGATGTTGCGCACCGTTATGCTAGCCATCTCAACCCCCTTGTGGCCGTGTCGTCCTATTATACAACGATATCAATGATTGCAGCGCTATCATTGATATAAAAACAAAAACTACCCCCTCTCCTCTGGGAGAGGGCCGGGGCCTGCCCTGAGCCTGCCGAAGGGTGAGGGCCACCGTTACTCCGGTAGTCTGGACAGCCCCGCTGTCGTATAATACGGACGCTTCCCGCCCCACGCACTAGCCAGCCAGCCCAAGGAGGTCTCCATGGACCTGTCTTTCAATGAGATTCAGAGCCTTATCCAGAGCACGGCCACTGAGCTCATGGAGACGGAGATGCCCAAGTCCAGGGTCCTGGAAATCGACGACAGCGAGTCGGGGTTCGACCCTGAAATCTGGCGGACAATGTGCGAGCTGGGCTGGGCTGGCATGACCATCCCCGAGGAGTACGGCGGCTCCGGCAACTCCCACACCGACCTGGGGGCGCTCTACGAGGTGTTGGGCTATTTCGCCTGCCCCAGCCCACACCTGTCCTCCGCAGTACTCTCGGCCAACGCAATCCTGGAAGCAGGGAGCGAAGAGCAGAAGCAGTCCCTCCTTCCGGCCATCGCCTCGGGCGACCTCATATACACTCTGGCATTCACCGAACCGGAGTACGGCTGGGACCCCGAATTCGTCCGGCTGAAGGCTTCCGTCAACGGAGGCACGGTAGTCCTCAACGGAACTAAGCTGTTCATCCCCGACGCCAACGTAGCCGACCGCATTCTGGTCGCCGCTCGGACAAGCGACGGAGACGACCCGTCCCAAGGCATCAGTTTGATTGCGGTGGACACCCGTATCCCCGGAGTTTCGGTGCGCGTCCAGACGGGATGGATTGGCCCCAAGGTCTGCGAGGTCAACTTCGAGAACGTCGAGGCGCCTGCCTCGAACATACTGGGGCCGGAAGGCGGCGCATGGCCCGCCATAGAAACGGCCATGGACCGGGCCACGGCTGCTCTATGCAGCTTCATGGCCGGCGGCTCTCACCGGGTCACCGACATGGCCAGGGAGTACAGCCAGAGCCGCATCGCTTTCGGTGTCCACATTGGGACCTTCCAGAGGGTTCAGGACCACGTCATCGACGCCCTGAACGAGGCCGACGCCGCAAAGTGGACAGCCTACGAAGCCCTGTGGCAGCTGGACGAGGGCGACCCCAACGCACGCATCGGGGTGTCCATGGCCAAGTCGGTGGCCAGCGTCGGTTTCCCGAAAGCCTGCGAGGCTTCCCACCACGTCCACGGTGGAATCGGCACCGACCTCGAGTTCGGCCTGACCCAGTACACCAAGCGCGCCCGCACCCTCCAGCATTACTTGGGCGACGCCATCCACCACAAACGCCGCATGGCCCGCCTCATGACCCCGGGGTAGGCTCTACTTCTCCGCACGTTTCTTATCCGTAGAGTAAGCACCGGTCCCTTTTGCTGTTTCGTACGGCGATGTCCCTTTTATGATAATATTATGTCGTGCATTGGATTAGAACGTGGTGGGGTTGTGAGGGTGAGGAATGCATAAAATCATCAATCTGAGCAGGGCTTGGCAACTCGGGAACCAATTAAACTCCGGAGGATTTGGAGAGATATACAATGCCTTTTCAGAAGACGGAACCCAAGTTGTTGTCAAGCTTATTCCAAAAGACCCAGGTGCTGAACGCGAGCTACTCTTCGAAGACTTACAAGAGGTGCCCAACATCATCCCCATTTTGGACACTGGTGAATGGAGAGACCGTTGGGTTCTCGTAATGCCCAAGGCTGAGAAGTCGCTCCGAGACCGTCTTCAGGAAACGGAAAGGGGGCTGTCGGTGGAGGAATCCGTCCAAATCCTCGCCGACATCGCGCAGGCACTCGTTGCAATAGAAGGCCGAGTCGTCCACAGGGATATCAAGCCTGAAAATATCTTGTTGCTAAACGGACATTGGTGTCTAGCTGACTTCGGAATCTCAAGATATGCCGAGGCCACAACAGCCCAGGATACTTGGAAATACGCGATGAGTTCTCCCTACGCCGCTCCCGAGCAATGGAGAGGAGAACAAGCCACAAGTGCGACTGACGTGTATAGTACCGGTGTCGTCACTTATGAATTGCTGACAGGAGAACGACCCTTCTCTGGACCGGATTACAGGCACCAGCATCTGGTAGACACCCCGCCACAAATCACAGGTGCTCCTCCGAAAATCCAATCCTTAGTTTCTGCATGTCTCAACAAATCTCTCGAAGCGCGCCCCCTCCCTAAGAACCTACTAAGGCAATTGCAAGACAGTGTACAACCTGCCTCAGAGACGGCGGGGCGGCTCCAGCGAATCAATGTGGTAGCCGTCGAACAGCAAGCTGAAAAGGCCCGGCAAGAATCCGCCGAACGGTCTGCACAAGAACGTTTACGAGAGCTTTACAACGCCGCTGACGAATCCTTGAGTAACATCATCAAACTGCTTCACGACCAGATAGTAGCGAATGCCCCTACTAGTAATCCTTCCTATGGATCGCCATCTAGATGGTCATGTAGTCTGAACGGGGTAGAATTTAGCGTCGGACCTATGGTGAAAGCCGGTATGCAACCCAATCAAGTCCCCTATGGGGCACCGTTTGAGGTGGTGGCATGTTCCAGCATAATCATCAAAATCCCACCTGCACAGGGCGGATACCAAGGGCGCGCCCACTCTCTCTGGTACTGCGACGCTCAGTATCCTGGTGTTTTTCGATGGTATGAGACCGCCTTCAGGTTCTCCTTTGAGACTTATCCGTTTATCCCAACCTCTTTAGATCCAGCAAAAGTCGCCTACGAAGCACTTTCTAAAGTCTCGCTTACGCCAGCCCAAGTCTCTTGGCCGTTTACAGCAATCGACCAAGGGGCCGAGGATGATTTCATACTACGTTGGCTCGGTTGGTTTGCCGATGCCGTTGAAGGCAAGCTCCACAGTCCAAGTCAAGTGCCTGAGCGTAATCCTCATGGTTCGTGGCGGGAATGGCAGCCGAACTGATGTCATCACAAACCAACAGACGGCGATGGACTCGCGAAGAGTCGCTCATCGTCTTCAACTTGTATTGCAGGATTCCGTTCAAGGATTCCAGTAAGTCCCATCCTGACGTTCAGTACATTGCCAGATTGGTGAACCGTACGCCTGACTCTGTGAACATGAAGATCGGAAATTTCGGCAGCTTCGACCCTGAACTGAAGACACGCGGAATCACGGGCCTACGTAACGCGTCTCGGTTGGACCAAGCCGTGTGGGATGAATTTCACGACGACTGGGAAGCACTTATTGAAGAAAGTGAGCAGTTAATCGCTGACAGAGAGCGCATACTGGGCATTCGTTCCCCAAACCAGACCAAACTCCAAGGGGAAGGAACAGATAGACTAGCCGTCACTAAGATTCGGGAGAATCAGAACTTTTTCCGTAGAACGATATTGTCTGCCTACGAAAATAGGTGTTGCGTTACTGGTATCGATGTAGTCGAGCTACTGGTGGCCAGCCATATTAAACCGTGGACAGAGTCAGACCCTACCGAGAGGTTAAACCCCCGAAATGGGTTGTGTTTGAACGCTCTGCACGATCGAGCTTTCGATCGCGGACTTATCACGGTGACCGACGACTGCATCGTGGTCATCAGCGACCAATTGTCGCATTCGGCTAGTGGTGCCGTTCGTGATATGGTGTTGCGATATCGTGGACAACAAATCAGCCTACCATACCGGTTTCGCCCCGATCCTGATTTCCTGGCGTGGCACAGGAACAACGTCTTCGTAGGATAATAACTAGGAATCGTCTCGACCCGATCGCTTCAAAAAAGTCATGACGCAGGCGTAGCGCTCTCACGTTCTACGCCCGCCCCCTACCCCACGCTTGACACCCCCCAGCCCATGCTTTAGATTGGGGACGCTTTTTGAGACTGGGACCTGGGTAGGCGTGCGTCTGTGATAGGGGGTGCGCCGCTTTTGGGAAAGGGGACCGATGTCCGAAAAAGAATTCCGAGACCAGACTGCGGTTGTGGGCGTAGGCTACAGCCGGAGCCCCGAGGTACCTGGCGGCTTCTCACGGCGCTCCGGGGTGTCCGTGCTGACGCTGGCCATCAGGGCGGCGCTGGACGCATGCAACGACGCTGGGATCGACCCGTCAGACCTGGACGGCGGGGCGTGCTGGGGGTTCAACGACACCGTAGCTCCTCAGCAGCTGCTCCACTCCCTCCACGCTAAGGAAGTCAACTACAACTCCCCCATGCTGGGAGGCGGCGGACTCTCCCACTTCGCCGTTGTCCAAGCCGCCCAGGCCGTCTACCACGGGATATGCAAGTACGCCATCGTGTTCCGTGCCATGAACGGGCGCTCCGGCGTCCGCATGGGACAGTTCGGCGGGGCGTCCTATGGCGTCGGCGCCCGCAGCAACAAGATCGGCGGGCCGTCCCAGCTTACTGCCATCTACGGCTACGCGGGAGCTCCCCACATCTTCGCCATGGAAGCCCAACGTTGGATGCACATGTACGGAGTCGAAAGCTCCGACCTCGCCAACTTCTGCGTCAACGCCCGCTCCAACGCTGTCAAGAACCCACGGGCAACCATGCGGGAACCCATTACCGTGGACGACCACCAGAACTCCCGGATGATTGTCCACCCCTACCACCTGCTTGACTGCTGCCTGGAGACCGACGTGGCCTGCGCCATGATTGTCAGCACCACCGAGCGGGCCAGGGACCTGAGGAAGGTCCCGGTGCTCATATCCGCCGGCATCGGCGGGCTCTCCATCAGGCCGGACATCACCGACAACGGCTTCCCCAGGATAGGCCCACGTCTGATGGAGGCTGCGGGAACCCAGCTTAGCGACATGGACTTCTACGAGGCGTACGACAACTTCACCGACAACCCCATGCGGGCCATCGAGGGCATGGGGTTCTGCAAGTTCGGCGAGGTGAAGGACTTCATCAAAGACGGACGCATCGGCCTTGACGGCGAGCTTCCCATGCAGACCCACGGCGGGCTGATGAACGAGGGCTATGCCCACGGCATCAACAACATTACAGAGGCGGTGCAGCAGCTTCGCTGGGAAGCCGAGGACCTCTGCCCCAACTGGCAGAACGCCGAGCACACGTTTGACCGGTCGATGTGCAGGCAAGTGAAAGAACCACGAATAGGGCTGTCCACGGCAGTCACCGGAGCCTCGGGCCTAGTTCTCAAGAGAGGTGATTAATGTCAACCGGCTCTGATTACCCCTTCCTGGTCCCCGACCCCGACTTCGAGACGGAACCCTTCTGGACGTCGATCAGGAACCACGAGTTCAAGCTCCAACAGTGCAGCGCATGCTCCAAGTTCCGCTGGCCGCCACAGCAGATATGCCCCTACTGCCAGTCGGAGGACTACCAGTGGCAGACTCTGTCGGGCAAGGCCACGCTGTACACCTACATCATCATCACCCAGCCCGTATTCCCCCAGTGGCGGGAAATCGCCCCGTACAACGTGGTGCAGGTGGCCCCGGACGAGGCGCCCAACGTCCACATGGTCTCCAACGTGGTGGACGTGGACAACGACGACCTGAAGATAGGGATGCCTCTGGAAATCGTCTACGACGACGTATCCCCCGAGGACACCATCTTCCGCTGGAAGCCCGCCTAACGGTTGGCGCACTAACTTCGAAAGGAGCCGCATGGCGGGTCCAGAACGAGAGCAGAGTTTCCGGGACAAAGTAGCCATAGCTGGAATAGGCTACAGCCGCAGCCCTGAGGTGCCCGGCGGCTTCTCCCGCCGGTCAGGTGTATCGGTCCTGACCCTGGCAGTCCGGGCCGCGTTGGACGCCTGTAAGGACTCCGGGCTGGACCCAACGGACCTGGACGGGGGCGTCAACTATGGCTTTAACGACACAGTCGCGCCTCAGCAGGTCCTTCATTCGCTGGCCGCGAAAGAGGTCAACTTCAATTCTCCCATGCAGGGAGGCGGCAATCTGTCTTCCTTCACCGTGGTGCAGGCGGCCGAAGCCGTCTACCACGGAATCGCCAAGTACATGCTCGTGTTCCGGGCGATGAACGGGCGTTCAGGAGTCCGCATGGGGCAGTTCGGGGGCGCGTCCTACGGGGTCGGGGCAGGAAGTAATAAGATAGGCGGGCCGTCCCAGTTCACCGCCATCTACGGCTACGCAGGCGCTCCCCACATCTTCGCAATGGAAGCCCAGCGATGGATGGAGCTGTACGGAGTGGAAAGCTCCGACCTGGCCAACTTCTGCGTCAACGCCCGCTCCAACGCAGCCAAGAACCCGCGCGCCATCATGCGTGAACCCATCACTGTGGACGACCACCAGAACTCCCGGATGATCGTCCACCCGTACCACCTGCTGGACTGCTGCCTGGAGACCGACGTGGCCTGCGCCATGATTGTCACCACCGCCGAGCGAGCCCGCGACTTGAGGAAGACCCCAGTGCTCATATCCGCCGGCATCGGAGGGTCGGGCAGGCGGCCTGAGATTCTGGACACGGGTTTCTCCCACGTAAGCGAGCGGCTCCTGGCCGCCGCAGGAGTGGGGCTAGAGGACGTAGACATCTATGAAGCTTACGACAACTTCACCGACAACCCCATGCGCGCGCTGGAAGGCGTCGGGTTCTGCAAGCCGGGTGAGTCAAAGGACTTCATCAAAGGCGGGCGGATCTCACTGGACGGCGAGCTTCCCATGCAGACCCACGGCGGGCTGATGAACGAGGGCTACGCCCACGGCATCAACAACATCACCGAGGCGGTGCAGCAGCTGCGTGGAGAGGCCGAGGACCTGTGCCCCAACTGGCAGAACGGCGAGCACACATTCGACCGCTCCATGTGCCGGCAGGTCAGGGACGCCAAGATAGCCCTTCAGACGGCGGTGACTGGGGCGTCGGGGTTGGTGCTGAAGAGGGGATAGGCCATCGCTATCCCCCTCACCCCAACCCTCTCCCAGGGGGAGAGGGAGTTTTGGCTCTCTGACGACATCGTTTTACGGCTCTCCCCTCGCCCTTCGGGAGAGGGGCTGGAGGTGAGGGCTACACGGCGCCGTACTCGGCCAGCACGGCCAGCTCCTGCCTGCTGACCCCGATTTCCTTGCAGAGAATTTCCTCGTTGTGTTCCCCCACCAGCGGGGCTCTGCGGTATATCCTATGGGGCGACCCATTGAAGATGGCCGCGGCTCCCGGATATTTGAAACTCCTGCCAAGCTCCGGGTGCTCCACCTCGAGGAAGAACCCTCGTTCTTCCAAGTGCGGGTCGGTGGCCATCTGGTCGCTGGAGAAGATAGCCCCCCACGGGAAGCCCATCTTCTGCCCGGCGTGCCATAGCTCGTGCTGAGGACGGGTCTTGAAGAAGGCCCGGAGCACGTCGTATACGTGGTCGTCGTTTTGCCGGGCGAAATCGGCCTCCATGTACTTGTCGTCCAGCAGGTCGTCAGCCATTCCCGTCTCGTCCATCCACTCGGCCAGCTTGCGCAGCATGGGCGGCGACAGAAGCAGTCCGCCCATGGCGAGGTGGACCCACTTCCCGTCCGCCGTTTCCATTTCCACAGCGGCGGGACGCATCTTGTCGATGCGCTGCGGAGTCTGGTGGCGCCCGGTATGCCGGTACACCACGACGTTGTCGTATATGTAGAAGCGGATGGCCGATTCGGTGGTCAGGGAGCAGGCTTCGTGGATTGAGGCGTCGATGTACTGGCCGCGGTCGGTGGAGCGGCGCAGGTACAACGCGGCCATGATTGCCATGTAGGAATAGTGGCAGCCCATGTGCCAGGCGTGGCCGCCGTCCGGGGCCATGGGAGGCCCGCCAGCCACGTCCTCATCGTCGTAGCCAGTAGAACCCATGATGCCGCCAGCCGCCAACTGGACGAGGTCCGACGTCTTCAGGTGGGCCCAGGGGCCTTCCTGGCCAAACGGCGTTATCGAGCACATTATCAGACGTGGGTTCCGCTTCTCCAAGTCCTGGTAGCCCAGACCCAGGGACGGCAGATAGCCGGGATCGTAGCTTTCCAGGACTATGTCGGCTCTTGGCACGAGGGCCTTGAACAGCCTGCGTCCGTCCTCGGTCTCCAGGTTCAGGGTTACGCCCCGCTTGGAGGTGTTGTACTGCCAGAAGTTCAGGCTGCGGTTGAGGTTGGGAACGTCGTCCAGAAAGGGGCCGACGGTTCGGGTGCTCTGTCCTCCGGGAGGCTCTATCTTTATCACGTCGGCGCCCATGTCCGCCAGCAGTTTGCCGCAGAACTCTCCCTTGTGGTCCGCCAGTTCCAGGACACGGGTTCCCGCCAGAGGCCCTCGCAATTGGCTAGCCGAGCTCATTCATGGCCTCCTCCAACTGGGGATAGTAACCCAGGTCTTCTGGCCAGAAGGTCCCATCCCTATACCCCTCCTTCACCTCTTCCTTGGTCATGCCCAAGACCCGTTGCATGACCTCCACCGTGTCCTGCCCTAACATAGGAGACGCGCGGTTTACTCCCACGTGTGCGTTGGACATGGTGAACGGTGCGCTCTGGTGCCGTTTCGGTCCAAGCACGGGGTGGTCCAGAACGGAGCCGAAGTGCCCACGAGCCTTCATTTGCGGGTCTCGCTCCACCCGGTCCTCCGACGACTGGACTGGTGCCGCCGGAACGCCTGCGGCCTGACACCGTTCGGCTATTTCATACTTGTTCAGGGTGAGTGTCCACTCTTCTATCTTCTGGTCCAGCTCCTCCTGGTTGCGTATTCGGCCCAGAAGCGTAGAGAACTTACCGTTCGAGGCCCACGCTGGACTTCCCATGAGCTTCACCAAGCTCTCCCACTCCGCATCAGTGAAGCAGGCCAGAACGCACCAGTCGTTGTAGTCTCCAGGGCTGGTCCGGTACGAGTTATGAGGCACGGCGGCCCGTCCCCGGAATCCGCTTATGGGCGGGGCGCCAGGCCACATGGACCGGTTACCGGCGGGATATCCTTCCCGGTTGGTGGAACGGCCGTTGACCGTGTAATCCAGGAAGGCGGGGCCGGTAAGCGTGGCGCCCATGACCATCTGCCCCATGTCCACGTGCTGGCCTTCGCCTGTACGGTTTCTGGCTTCCAGAGCCGTAATTACGAACATGGCGCCGTACATGCCCCCGGTGTCATCCAGATAGGAGTAGCCCCATCCGGCGGGAGGCTTGCCAGGAAGCCCGGACATGAGGCTGAGACCAGCCAGGGCCGCTGCTGCGGGGCCGAAGGTGGTGTAGGGGAGATATGGCCCCGTGTGTCCGAATCCAGCCATGGACATGTAGATGATTTTCGGGTTTACGGCAACCATGTCCTCGTAGCTCAGTCCCCATCGCTTCATCACCGTGGCGCTGAAGTTCTCGATCACTACGTCGGACTTGGCGATAAGCTGCTTGGTGATCGACAGGCCCTTCTCGCTGCGTACGTTCAGAGTGATGCCCAGCTTGTTGGTGTTGTTCTCGTCGGAGTTTGCCACGGCGTTGGGGTCACGGGGAAGCTCGCCCGGCCGGATGCGCTGGCCCGGACCCAGACTGTAGGGCCACTGCACTTTCAGCACCTCGGCCCCCAAAGCGGCAAGCCAACGCGTGGACCAAGGGCCTGCTCTGACCCACGTAAAGTCAACGACTCGAACGCCGTCCAACGGGCGTGGAAGAGCCTGCTCTGAGCTTGTTGAAGGGGCCATGCACATCCTCCTTAGCGGTTGCTCCCTCGCCCCACCTTAGAGGTCTGGGGTGAGGGCAGGCGAAAGAACCAAATCAGAATACTGAGTGTCCCAATAGGTGTCAACTTGAACGCCTATTGCCCCTCGTATGACCACAGACTTGCCCACGGCGTAAACTCTGCTATGATTGGGAAACCAAGCAGCGAACAGCAAAAGGAGGACTCAGAACATGGTTGACGACTCCATCCGGCTCAAGGCCATCAACCACATTACCTACAACGTGAAGGACAAAGACAAGGCCCTTGCCTGGTACCAGGAAGTGTTGGGCATAAAACAGATACCCAAGATGGTGGACAACGACACCCTCTACTGGCTGCAGCTTCCCAGCGGGGCCATGGTGCACATCATCGAGAACCCGGACGCTCCGTCCGCCCCCTCTCACCACACCGCCTTCGAGGTGGACGACATTGAGGGCGCCCACGCCCACTATGAGTCCCTGGGCGTCGTGGCGCTGACGGACATATCCATCCGCCACGACGGTCAGCGCGCCTTCTATTTCGAGGACCTGGACGGCAACAGGCTGGAAGTGTGCACCAAGTCCGGCTTTGGAGTCCTGGTCTAGGGGATTGTCGATGAAACTTGGCCTTATAGCCGACACCCACATTCCCACGGTAGCCAAAGAAATCCCCAGGGAGGTAGAGACTGCCTTCCAGGGGGTTGACATGGTGCTCCATGCCGGAGACATACAGGTGATACGGGCGCTTGACTGGCTTGAACGCATCGCCCCGGTTTACGCCGCGGAGGGCAACAACGACGACGGCCTGGTCGATTCCAGGATCAAACCGGTGCAGACCCTGGAAGTCGAGGGGCTGACGGTGGGCATGATCCACATCTTCAACTATCCCGAACTGCCCCTCGACAGGTTCTTCAAGAGCAAGGTGGACGTGGTGGTCTACGGGGACACTCATGTGCCGGAAGTGATCAGACAGGACGGCTTCCTTCAGGTGAACCCGGGCAGCCCCACCGCCCCAGGACCTAACATGTACCTTGGGCTTGGGCACGTTGCCATCCTGGAAATAAAGGACGGCAAGGCCGACGCTCGGATAGTCGAGCTGAAGAGTCTTTCTGCCGACTAGGGCTTGTTCACACTAGTGGGACTGACGTATTGCCTTTGATGGCAAACAGGTCGAACGCCTTTCCGGCGGTCGAAGGGCTTTCGCCGTACCTTTCCTCGCTGTGACTAGCTCGGCGCTCTTCCTCGGATTCATCTTGGCTGCTTTCGACTTCGTTGCGCTGAGTTAGTATTGAACATGCCTCGACTAAACATGAACTCGCGGAAGGTGAATTCGATGCGGACCATTGCGGCCTTGGCGGTCATTCTGACGATAGCTGCCCTGCTCGTCGGATGCAGGGATGACGCCACGCCCACGCCTGTGCCCACGCCGTCCCCAATTCCCACGGAGACACCAACGAAAGAACCCTCGACCGCAACGCCCCCGCCCACGGTTGCGCCTCCCATGACCCTCGCGCCTACGGCGGCGCCTCCAGCCACGCCGGACAGCGAAGCCGAAGCCGATCCCAGCGACGCCTACTTTGCCCTCGAACGGGTCCTGGACATCAGCATTCAAATCGACCCTGAAGACTGGGACACCCTGCGTCATCAGACCCGTACTTTCGATGACTTGATGGCCGAAATCGAGGAATACGGCCTGTCGCGGCCCTTTGCCAACATCTACGACTGGTTTTCTGGCACAGTCACCGTGGACGGTGAGACCTATGCCGACGTCGGTGTCCGCAAGAAGGGGTTCCTCGGCTCCCAGAGCGACACCAAGCCAGCTCTCAAGCTCCGCTTCGACAAGTACGTGGACGGCCAGGCCCTCGGCGGAGTAATGGAGCGGATGACCTTGAACAACAGCATTCAGGACCCCTCTATGGTCAACACTTGCCTGTCGTACCGGATTTTCGCCGCCACGGGCAGTCCCGCTCCGCGCTGCAACTTCGCCGCCGTCTCGGTGAACGGGAAGGACTTGGGGCTGTACGTACACGTCGAGGAAATCAAGCCTCCGTTCCTGGCCCGCCACTTCGACAGCGCCGAGGGGAACCTGTACGAAGGTACGGTCAGCGACTTCACACCTGTTTATCGCGGCACCTTCGAGAAGAAGACCAACGAGGACGCCGACGACTGGTCGGACATTGACGCCGTGGTCGCCGCGCTACAGGAGCCGTCCGACGCAGGCCTGAAGGCGCTCACGGAAATCGTAGACCTGGACCGCTTCCTGTCCTTCTGGGCGACGGAAGTGTTGGTGGGACATTGGGACGGCTACGCCGGAGACCGCAACAACTATCAGTTCTACCGGGAGCCCGACGGCCCTTTCGTGTTCATACCCTGGGGCGTTGACGACACGTTCCACCTGGAAGACGACCCCAACCCCTTCGACGACATCAGCGATCCGCCGCCGTCGGTGTTGGCTCTCACCGCCATTCCCAACCGCCTCTACAACAACCCCGACTGGCGGGTGAAATACGCCACTCGACTGAAGGAAATCCTGGACGCGGTCTGGGATGAAGACGAGCTGCTGGCATTCGTGGATGAAATCGCCGACATCGTGCAGCAGCATGCCCTACCGGAGGACAGGACTGCAGCCGCCCGGGACACGGAGCGGGTGCGCAAGTTCATTCTGAAACGGAAAGGCGAAATCCTGGCCGACCTCACACCGGAGCCCCCGGACTGGCCCGAGCCTGAAGGACCAGTCTCGGCGGAGGACAGCGTATGGGCCGCCGCGGCGTTCGGAGATATCGCCGCGCTGGAGGGCCATATCGCTGCAGGCGCATCGCTAGACGCCTACGATCCTATCTTCGGGGTGACGCCGCTTTCGTGGGCGGCGTTGCACGGACACACCGAGGCTGCGGCTTGGCTGCTCGAAACCGGCGCGGACATAGGCGCTCTCAACCAGGACGGCGGGACGGCCCTGCACGCGGCGGCGTTCATGGGCCGTGCAGAAATTGTCCGACTCTTGTTGGAGCACGGGGCTGACGCCAACGCCGTAGACGCGAACGGAGTGCGTCCGCTGGACAGCAGTCGCGCGGATGCAGAGACGACGGAATGGATTGCGGGACTGCTGGGGATAAGGTACAGCGAGGTCGCGCTGGCAGAGGGGCGGCGAGAGGTTGCGGTCCTCCTGGGCGCCGGAGAGGGAGAACTGAACGGAGGGCTGCTGCCCGGCGCCCTGGAAGCGGCCTTCGAGACGACCTGGGGAAGCAACCTGAGCGCCAACCCGCTGGGGGAGGGGCAGGTCATCAGTCTATTGCTGGATGGGGCCGAGGAGTCGGTCGACGGATTCGGAGTAATCGCCGGCCTTTCGAGCCCAGAGGAGAAGCTCTTGCTGCCGGACGTTGCCCAGACGGCATCCATAGCAGTCCTGGAAGTGGAGCCCGACGGTTCCATAAGCGGAATGACGCTGGTGCTGGCCCTTGAACAGCTTACATCCGGGGCCACGCTGGTCATTGGCGAGGACGCCGTCGCTGGAGGGATCTGGTCCATCCCGCCAGGACGGGCAGCGCCGGACTTCTTTGCCCCCTTCACCGGGGGTGTGCTGGAATTGACGGAGGCGGACACGGCGCCGGGCGCGGACATCGCCGGCAGTTTCCACGGCAGCTTTCGAGGCAACGGCATGGCTGCCCTGGACATTGGGCTTGTCATCAACGAGGTTGCCGCGAAAGGCGATCCGTTGGACTGGTTCGAACTCTACAATGCCTCCTCCGACCCCATCGCCCTCTTTGGGTTCGTGTTGGCTGACGACCTTACAGACGCCGACAAGCGCGTCGCCTTCCCGGACGGTACGGTCATAGAGCCCGGCCAGTATCTGCAGTTCCAGCTGGACAAGGATGGTTGGCCCGGTTTTGCGCTGGGCAGTGACGAGGAATTGGGCATCTGGCTGCTGGACGGCACGCTGGTCGCCACCGTTGACTGGGACGAGGGACAGTCGGGAGAGGGTCAGAGCTACGCCCGTATTCCGAATGTCGTCGGGGAGTTCCAGACCGTCGGCGGTCCCACTCCAGGCGCCTCCAACCAACCCTAGAACACTATAAAGGGAAGCGAGAACAGGCTCTAGTCGAAACCCTTGTCGTCGAAGGTCATTATGACCCACGTGGCGCCTTCCGGGCCGCTCTTCAGGTCGCTGGCAGGCTCGTCTCCGATTATGTGACGCATGGAGTAGGGCCTGATTTCGGTGTCCCCGAATGTAGCCGACCCTTTCAGCAGAGCCTGAAACTCCCCGTAGGGAGCGGCCGGTATCTTCAAGACCGAACCGGGTTCACACTCGTACATGTGAGCCTTTGGCTCGTTGACGCCGTCAGTCCCGAATAGAGTCTTTCTCCTGATTCCCTGGAGGCCCCTGGGAGACTCTTCCCAGACCTGGTCGGAGAACCGTCCCAATACCTCCCGGCCCTCGCGATTCAGCTCTGTTCGGAACTTGTCCCGCTCCCAGTTCCAAACGATTCCGGCGGACTTGTTCCTCAGGACTGCGCATATGGACGACTCGGTGGCCTTCCCGGCTACGAAGGGACCGTAGGCCGTGTTTGTGTCGGTGTAGTGAAGCTCGGGGGCGTCAAGGCCCAGGTGTGGGAACACCATGGAGCCCGTCAACATTATCTGGAACTGGGCGGCGTCGTGGAAATGGCCCTCGTTGTTGTCGCCGTCTCTGGGTATGGCCATCAAGTGAGCGTATGGGCGCCCCTCCTCGCCGTCGGAGAGATGCTTGAAATAGAACCCCCGGGCATATTTGCTGGTGGCTTTGACCCATTCGTGGGCCCGATCGTCTAGGAGGACTTCTTGAACCGGCATGATCGCTCCTTTCCCAAGCCTATTGACTAGGGCGGCTACTGGCTCCCGCGCATCCTTGGGTCAAGCACGTCCCTCAGGGCGTCGCCAAGCATGTTCCAGGACAGCACCACAATCGATATGGTAAGTCCTGGCACCACGCCGAGCCAAGGGTTTTGCCGCATGTCTGAGTAGGTGACTTTGTTCAACATGCCGCCCCAAGAGGGTTCGGTTATGGGGATGCCCACACCGAGAAAGCTCAAGGCCGCTTCGGCTATTATAGCCGCCGCCATGTAAAAGGTCACCAGCACGATAAACACTGCCATGGTGTTCGGTACCATGTGCAGCAGGATAATTCGAACATCCCGAGCCCCGATGGACCTGGCCGCCAGTATGTAGTCCTGTTCCCGCAGTGCAAGCGCTTGGGAGCGTATCACCCGCGCGGTGGCCGGAACGAACAGCACCGTGAGCGCAATAATCACATTCTGAATAGACCCTCCCAGGGCCGTCATGATGGCTATGGCCAAAATAATGGCAGGAAAAGCCATTAGGCCGTCAATCAGTCGTTGAGCGAACAGGTCGAACGCCCCTCCGAAGTAGGCGCTGGTAACTCCGATGAACAGACCTATCGAGCATCCTATCACCGAGCTGAGCAAGCCGACTATCAAAGACACCTTGGCGCCGTGGATCAGTCTGCTGTATATGTCCCGCCCCAACCAGTCGGTCCCAAGAAGGTGATCGGCGCTCGGTTTGGCTCTCAGATTGGCAGTGTCGGTCGCATGGACGTTATGGGTGTCGATGGCGGGCGCAAGTATAGCAACCACAATCAAGATGATTCCCACCCCAGCTCCAACAGCTCCCAAAGGCTTCTTCATCACAAAGTTGAGAATCTGGGCATGAAGAGGGCGTTTAGGTCGAAGCCCGGTTAAAACGGACTCGTCCATGCCGATAGTTGCGCCTTGTTGCGTCATGTCTATGAATACCTGATCCTTGGATTCAACCATGAGTAGGTCAGGTCCATTACCAGGTTCAACACCAGGACGATGAGGGTAACGATAATCACCACCGCCTGAATCACTGGGAAGTCCTGTTTCTCAAAGCCGGAAATCACATACAGTCCGATGCCCGGAGTCAGGAATATGCTCTCAATGATCACCGTTCCGCCTATGAGCCTCCCGAACTCATAGCCGGTCACCGTAATGACTGGAAGCAAGGCGTTGCGAAGGGTATGGCGATTTATGACAACGCGTTCCGAGAGGCCCTTGGCCCTGGCAGTCCTTATGTAGTCCTCTCGGAGGACCTCCAGCATTGCAGACCGGGTTATCCTGGCCAGGAACGCCATGTGTGATAAGGCTAGCACCAGGGAGGGGAACACCATCTGCTGCAGATTGGCGATTGGATCGTCTTCGAAGTCCTCGTATCTGAGGGGAGGGTTCCAGTCGAACACCGACGCCAGGAACAGAAGCATCAACAAGGCCACCCAGAAGTTGGGCAGCGCGATGCCTATGGTCGTCACCAACCTACCGACGTAGTCCATAGGAGAGTCCTGGCTGACGGCGGAGAACACACCCAGGGGAACAGCGACTACGGCCGCCATAAACAGCGATAAGATGACCAGTTCCAGTGTCACGGGGAACCGGTTCTTTATCTCGTCTATGACCGGTTGCTTGGTGTTGAAGGAGTCTCCGAAATCCAGGCGGATGGAGCCCCACAAGAAATCGGCCCACTGGTGAGGGAACAGGGGTTTGTCAGTCCCTAACTCCGCCCTCTTCTTCGCCAGGGCTTCCTCGGTGATGACGTTGCCTGTACCGAAGCCGGCGCTGGTCTCAAGGAGGTGAAGGGCCGGGTCTCCGGGCAAAAGCCGAATTATGACAAACGCAATAGTCCCGACCAGGACCAATGTCGGCACAAAGAGAAGGACCCTCTTGATGATATATGCCTGCATTGCGCTGCCAGATATCCCTTAGACGCTTACGTCGAATCTCTCTCCAAGGGAAGGTCTCCACCGAATCAAGAGGGCAGGCCCAAAGCTCTTTACTTCAGGCCTGCCCTTAGCTTCCAGTCCCGTACTTACAGCTCGTTAACCGCCTACGGGCAGTCGGGGTTGCACCAGATGGCCTCGTGGGTGTTGCCGCCCGTCACCACCGGAGGCGGGTAGAAACCCTTGATCCGGGTGCTCACAGGCCACGCCTGGGTGACGTACAGCATGGGTATGATGTACGGGTCTTCTATCTGCGAAGTGTGCGCTTCCTGCATCAGTTCCCGAACCATGGGGTCATTCTGGTCCGATGCAAGCAGCATCGTGTCGTAAATTTCCTTCAACCGCAGGAAAAGGCCATTTTGAGGATTGTCCGGCTCCGTAACGCCGGTCCACCCTGCATTCCGTCCACTGGTCTGGGACCTGAGGGCCTGGCTCGGGTGGGGGAAGGAGAAACCGGTCGCCTGGATGTTGAACTGGTAGTCACCGGCAGAGTACAACTCCCTGGCTTCCGCTCCACGAACGGCGTTGATGTTGATTGTCCAGCCAAAGTCTCTTTCGAACTGGCCTTTGATCACTGTTCCCACGTCACAGTAGGCAAGGGACGTGGAGCAGGTCAGGGTGACTTCGGTGCCCTCACCGTAGCCCGCCTCTTCGAACAGCGCCTTGGCGGCCGCTATGTCATCAGGGTGCTTGACTCCGGCTGCGCTCTCTCTAAATCCGGGGAACTGGTCGGATTCCGCCCGGGTGTAGCTCCAGGGGAAGCCGTCGGGCAGAGGTGTGCCCATGCCGCCCCGGTTGGCTGTTACGGCCTCAAGGTATGGCTGACGGTGGATTCCCAGCTGCATGCCCTTCCGTACCCGCGGATCATCGAATGGGGCAACCCGCGTGTTGAAGTGCATCGAGTACGCGTACAAAGGCCCCTGCCAGTGCAGGTTAATCTTGCCGAAGGTGGTCTGTTCCAACTGCAACAGAGCCGCTGCGTTCATGCTGGCCTGGAAGGAGTTGGACATTAGCACCTGCTCGGTCTCGAAGGCGGCGGCGGCCCTGCCGGAGGCGGAAGTGATGATGAAGTGTTCGATCCCGTCCAGGTAAGGCAAGCCACCCTTGTGGTAGTCGGGGTTTCGTTCAAGAACGGTGGACACATCTGTCGTGTATTCGACAAACCGGTACGGGCCGGAGCCAATAGTGGAGGCCTCGTCAGTCGGATTGCCTGGGAGTATTCCCTGTTCAAGCAGATGCTTGGGCAGAATCATCAACTGCTGGTTCAGCATGTCGTTGAGGAATACCCCGGACGGCGGGTCGTTGAGAGTCAGCGTGAAGGTGTTGTCGTCAACCATAGTCGGAGGGCCCGACAAGTGGGACTGCACGCCTTCAAAGGCAGACTGACCCACTCCGGCTATGTCTTCAGGCACGTCAGCGAACGCGGGGTTCAACGCGTCCAAAGCCCCTTTGGGGTCCAGCCAGAGGTTGAAGCTGTTAACGAGGTCGTCGGCTCCAACGTCTTCACCATCATGCCACTTAGCGTCAGGGTGGACGGTGAAGGTGTAGGTGATTCCGTCGTCCGACACGCTCCATTCGCCGCAGAGATCGCACTTCCAGTCCAGCTTCTCGGGAGTGGAGTGGTCCCAGTCGATGGTCATGTTGAATATCGGCTTTAGGTGGACCTGACTCTTATAAGACACCCCACCATAGATGTAGTGGGGGTTGGGGGAGTCGTAAGCCAGCATGGGCACTACGCCGCCGAAGGGGGTGACTCCGCCGAACATCGCCGGCAACGGAGTCGCCGTGGGCGGGATTTGCGCCACGGCGGAAGCTACGGCATCCTGGACTCCCTGGTCGACAGCGGACTTGATCGCCGCTTCCATCTGCTCGGCAGTCAGACCCTCGGGAATTTGTGCGATGGCGTTCGCGACGATCGCTTGCACGTCTTCAGGGCTAAGCCCTTCGGGGATGTTGGAGATGGCCGCGGCCACGATGGCCTGCACGTCCTCCGCCGACAACCCTTCTGGGAATTCGATGCCTTCAATCTGGCTCGCAATCTGCTGCTGGACTTGGGAGCCAAACTGTTGCGCTAAAGCTGCAAAGTCCAGGGTAGGCTGCGGGGTCGGCGTGGGGGCAGGCGTAGAAGTCGGCAGCGGCGTAGCAGTAGGCGCCGCCGGGGCTTGTGTGGCCTCGCCTCCGCCACAGGCTGCGGCCAATACGAACACCAACGCCAGGGCGCCCGCCAGCCACAAAGTGCGATTTCTGAACCAGGTTCTCAGCATGTTTCCCTCCCTTATTTGACGCCGTCCATGCGATCTTTCGTTTTCACATCAGTAGGAGACTTACATTCGCCCTGTTGATAGTTGCGTAGACAAGTCTCCGCCAGAAATTCTGGAGAACAGTATCAGACAGGTGTCAGGCGTGTCAATCGTCGACTTCTGCGACCTTATTCTCTGTCACTCTCCGTTCCAGAGCGTGTCCAAAATGGCGCCTGGAGACATGGGCAGCCGCTCCATTCTGACTCCGACGGCCCGGTATATGGCGTTGGCCAAGGCAGCCATAGGAGGCACCAAGGGGACTTCACCCACGCCCCTGGCTCCGTAGGGGTGACCCGGGTTGGCCACTTCCACTATCACTGTGTCTATCATAGGCAGGTCCAGGCTGATGGGCATCCGGTAGTCGAGGAAGCTGGAGTTCATAAGCTTCCCGTCGTCGGAGAAGAAATACTCCTCGTTGAGCGCCCAACCGATGCCCTGCACCGCTCCACCCTGCATCTGCCCTTCGACATAGCTGGGGTGGATGGCCTTTCCGGCGTCCTGCAGCGCCGTGTACCTGAGAATCTCCACCTTGCCTGTGTCCGGGTCCACTTCCACGTCGGCGATGTGAATCGCGAAGGCTGCGCCCGAGCCAGGGGGTGAAAAGTTGGACCGCCCCACCACAGGCCCGCCGGTTCCGTTCAACCTGGAGGCCAACTGCTGGAAGGTCAGCTTGAGCTCCGGGTCCGACTTGTGGGACAGGACTCCACGGGAGTAGTCCACGTCATCGGCGCTTACGTCCCAGATCCTTGCCGCCCGCTCGATAAGCTGCTTCTTTACGTCCTGGGCCGCTTCATATGCGGTCCACCCCGTCTTGAACAGAGTGCTGCTGCCTCCCGTCACCCATGTGTAGCCTATGGAGTCGGTGTCGGCCACCGAAGGCTTCACGTCCTCGACAGGGATGCCCAACACTTCCGCCACGTGCATGGCAATGGCGGCGCGAGAGCCGCCTATGTCCGGAGACCCCTCAACCAGGCTGACCGTCCCGTCGGCGTTCACGTTCACCACGGAGCTGGAAGCACCGCTGGAGTTGGTCCAGAACCCCGCAGCCACTCCACGGCCCCGGTTAGGGCCTTCCAGAGGGGCGTTGTAGTGCTCGTGAGCCTTGGCCGCCTCCGCTGTCTCAATGAAACCTATCTTGCCGTAAGCCACACCCGTCACCATGCGAGTGCCCTCTTTGGAGCCGTTCTTGATACGCATCTCCAGCGGGTCGATGCCGAGCTTTTCCGCCAACTCATCAATCAGGGTCTCGGCAGCGAAGGCCGTGTTGGGCGCTCCCGGCGCCCTGTAGGCCGCGGTCTTGGGTTGATTTTGGACCACGTCGTGGCCTTCAATTCTCACGTTTTCCAGACTGTACGGTGCGAACATGCACACGCAGCCAGGGGCCACAGGAGACCCTGGAAAAGCGCCTGCCTCAAAGGCGAGGAAGGCGTCGGCTGCGGTTATGGTCCCGTCCTTGCGTGCTCCTATCTTCACCCTCAAGTAACCGCCGCTGGTCGGACCGGTGGCCTCGAACTCCTCTATCCGGCTCATGGTGAGTTTCACGGGGTGCCCAGACTTCTTGGAGAGCATTGCGGCCACGGGTTCCAGGTACACGGTCACCTTGCCTCCGAAGCCGCCCCCGATTTCCATGGGAATCACCTTAATCTGTGAAACCGGGAGGCCCAGCACCTGGGAGGTTTGCTCCCTTACGTTGAACTGGCCCTGGCTGCTGCACCAGACAGTGATTTTGCCGTCCGCGCCCCAGTGGACCGTCGCAGTGTGGGGTTCGATGTACCCCTGGTGGACCGCCTTGGTCCGGAACTCCCGCTCCACCACCGCGTCGGCCTCATTGAAGCCCTTTTCGAGATCCCCATGCTGGAAAATGTGAGTGGCGGCGACGTTGGTGTCCTGGCCCGGCTCCCCCTCAGCCCGAAGGCTCCCGCCGCGCATGGGAGGGTTGCCTACATTTTCGAGCCCTTCGTGGAGAATCGGCGCGTCTTCTTTCATGGCCTCAAGAACGTCGAAGACAGGTTCCAGGACGTCGTAGTCCACCTCTATTAGAGCCAATGCCTCCTCGGCGACGTGGGCGCTGGTGGCAGCCACCGCGGCAACGGCGTGCCCCTTGTATAGGGCCTTGGCGTCGGCCATGCAGTTGTTGCTCAGGAACTTGAAGTTCTCCAAGTTGCCCCGGACCTGGTCAGACCCCTTGCCGGAAAGCTTGGGAAAGTCGGCGCCCGTAACCACGGCGCGAACACCAGGCAAGGCCTCAGCTTTGCTCGTGTCTATGCCTTTGATCCTGGCATGGGCGTGGGGGCTGCGAAGAATTTTCGCGTAGAGCATGTCTGGGAGGATGATGTCGGCTCCGTACTGGGCCCTGCCCGTGACCTTGTCGGCTCCGTCGTGACGCACCGGCCTCGTCCCGATTACGTCGTACTCCTGCGTCGAAAGCACTACATTGGATGCCATTTCGATCCCCCTGCTAAGATGTCAGACCCTGGATAGCGCTTCTGATATCCTCTATAGGTTGAACTGGGGATCCGCCCAGTCCTTTTCCTTTCGATACACTTGGAACCGGCTCGTCCTGGTCTCGCATATGATAATGCGGCCCTCCTCGTCCACGTTGACGGCTGAAGGTTTCCAGAGCTTCCATTCCACTGAGGGATCGACGGCTCTGAGCCTGGCCTTCATGTGGTCGGGGCTTACGGACAAACGGTCATAGACTATCCACGAGAGTTCTTTCGCATCTCCGTAGAACGAATGTAGGAACTCCCCTTCCGGCGTGTAAATATTGAGCTTCTCGTTGCCCCAGTCCGTTACGTAGACATCACCGTCCTGGTCTATGGCTACGTCGGTGGGAAGACGCAACTCCCCCTCTTCATCTCCGGGGGTCCCGAAGGACATAACGTATTCTCCCTCGGAACTGAACTTCTGGACGCGATGGTTTTTCCAGTCGGCCACGTAGACAAACCCGTCCTTGTCCACGGTCAGTCCCCAGGGCATATTGAACTCACCCTCTCCGCTGCCGGGGGCGCCCCACATCCGGATGAACTCGCCGTCCTTGGTGAACACCTGGACCCTGCTGTTGCGGCTGTCCACTATATGAAGATTGTCGTCCCCGTCGAAGGCCAACCCGGATGGTCCGTTAAGCTGCCCGGGAGCGCTTCCCCGCTCCGGGTCGATCATCCTCAAGTAGTGGTCGAAGGGCAGCCCGCCGATAGTGTTGGGTATGGGAATCAGCCGGTGGTCAGGGTCCCCATCCATGGATATGGAATGGTCCCAGTGACCCTTGTACTCACCGTCTTTGTCATAGATAAATATGTTGTTCGTGTATTCGTCTGCGATGTACAGATTTTCCTGGCTGTCTATAGCGATGGAACTGGGGCATGGGCATCGGCCATCTCCGAAATCGCTGCCCCTGTACTGCCACATGGTTGCGGAATCAAGGTTTGCCTTCAAAAGACCCTGACTGGGAGTGTACTCGATGCCCCGGCTCACGATGTAGATGACTCCGTCCGGTCCCATGGCAAAGTCCACTGGGCGCAATACACCCCGGCCTCCGTCGAACTGTGAGCCGAAGGCGAATCCATAGTTGAAGACCCTGCCTTGCACCGAGGCCGTCCGCATTGTTTCCTCCCAGTCCGGTTTTACCGCAAGCAGAGGCGGCTTACGACACCGTCAGCCGCCTCCATTTTGTAAACAATAAGCCTATAGCTGCTCAGGGCTCCTATCCGAACTGGAACTCCCTTGACGATACAATGAGCGCCAACGTGGCGCCGATTTTCTCCGCAGAGGTCCTGGAGTCTTCGTCGGTGATCCAGTTGAGCTCACCGTTTTGTTGAGCAAGAGTAACCAGCTCCTCGTGGGTCCGCTCCTGGACCTCAAATGGCCCAATCAGGTCGAGGCACGCGTCCACAACATCCGCCGGAGCAGTGACTCCCCTCTGCCTGATTCGGTTGATAATTGAGCGGACTCCGGGGTATTCCACATTGCTGAAGGCGTCTGCGCAGAAGTTGATCCGCCTGACCAGCGATCCTGAATCTATCCATTCGTGGCCAGTGTGCCATCCTTCAACAGACGGCGGGTCCAGCAACGCTTGACCCATATACTCCGACTCGTTGGCGTAAAGTTCCAGACCGGGCCTGGGGTACTTGAAGTCGCCCACGAAGCGCATGGCGCTTACCACCACCTCGGCGGGACTCTTGACCTTCTGGTACATGGACTCTTTGAAGAAATCGGCGTTGAACAGGAATCGGAGGGTTTCGGCTATGCTGAAGTTCGAGTTGACGAATGCGTCGCCAATCTGGTTGACGGCCACCGCGTCTCTGGGCGGGACGTCCAGCCACGCCGGCACCTGCACCTCGTCTGCTACGAAGAAGTTGTAAAGATGCCTGGCCATGAACCGCGCAGTGGCCGGCTGACGGGCTATGATGTCGATCACATCCTCCCCGTTGAACCGGCCCCTGTGTCCCAACATCTCCTTTTCCCCGTCGTCGTGGTCCTCGGCGTTGTAGAGGAACTTCCAGCGGTCGTAGCGGCCAAAAGGCTGGCGGGGCATCTTTGGGGCGATGGTCCAGCCGGTGAAGGCCCTGGCGCACTCGAAAACGTCCTTTTCGGTGTAGTTGCCCTGGCCCATGGAGAAGAGCTCCAGGAGCTCCCGCCCCCAGTTTTCGTTGGGTTCATCCTTGTGGTTGTAATTGTTGTCCAGCCAGAAGATCATCGCCGGATCTTTGGCCAGTTCAATAAGCAGGTCACGATAGTTCCCCAACCCGTGCTCCCGGAACATATCGGTCTGGGCCACCAGCTCAGACGGGTTGTCAATCTTGCCGTTTCCCGCTGGGAAGAGCATGTGCCAGAACAGGACCATCTTCTCTTCCAGTTGACGCTCGCTGGCCAGGAAATGGTACAGCATCCAGTCGCTGCAGCCTGGAGGCGCCCAGGGAGTCTCCAGGTCCGGGTGGAACCTGATAATCAGGTCCTGGTCCACCTTGGGAACGTTGTGTTTGTCCGGCTCCACCAGCTCGTCCACCACTTGCTCGTAACCCTTTTCCACCAGCTTTTCCAACTGGTCGCGGTGAGCCCCGAATCCGGCCCTTCTCATCAGGTGGGCCATCAATGCAATGTCTTGGTCAGGCATCCTCCGCCCTCCTCCAAAGATGTGAGCGTAGCGTGTCAGATGAGTATAGGTTTGCTCGTCAATTAGGCAGCATTATACAGGAGAAGAATCGTTGGGCGTCAATAGACCGGAGTGGGTGCACAACCCTGAAACGGCACAGCGACTCAAAGGACGTAGACCCGTCGAAGGAGAATTACAAGTTGAACTGGGGGTCGGACCAGTCCTGCTCTTTAGGGTACACCTGGATACGGGAGGTGTGGGCCTCCATCACCATGATGTTTCCCTTGTCGTCCACGTTCACCGAGGCGGGGCAGTGTATCCGGTAGGTCTCGGATATGTCGGCCCGGAGCATGGCCCAGCGATTACCAAACACACACGTAGCAGACGGATTAAGAAGCGGCCAGGACCTCCGCGTCCTGGATGTATTGAATCGTTTCTCTTATACGCCGCGCTGTTTCCTCTACAGGATCGCACAACCCCAAGTAAAAACAATCTCCATGCAGTATGCCCATCCTGGTGTAGTAACGACCCACTAAACCATCTGCTCCCCGGTCTGTCGCCGCCAACAGCCGCAGTTCTTTGGACGTGTTCGGTGAACTCTCCGGTTCAGCGCCGGTCCTCGATAATATTAGAGCGTCGGTCGCCCGCTTCGTCGCACACCAAGCCTTCTCTGCTGCATCCCTAATGTCGCCTTCTTCCAAGCGTTCCAGCGCACTGGCGTGTACTGTCCGGGCGTCGGCGAAAATCCTGGATACACTGGACGTCATTGCCATAGGCGTCTCCTCACGAGTTGCCCATCGGTTACAGGTTGAACTGTGGGTCGGACCAGTCCTGCTCTTTGCGGTACACCTGGATGCGGGAGGTGCGGACCTCCATCACCATGATGTTCCCCTTGTCGTCCACGTTCACCGAGACGGGGTAGTGTATCCGGTAAGTCTCTGACATGTCGGCCCTGAGCATGGCTTTCTGGGCGTCCAGGTCTATGTTGACCCTGTCCTGGGTGGCGGGGGAGAACTTCTCGGCGTCGCCGTGGAAGTCGGTGATGAAGTCGCCCTCGGCGTCGTAGACGTTCAGCCGGTGGTTGCCCCAGTCACTAACGTAGATGTCTCCGTCCTTGTCGATGGCGACGTTGGACGGGCGGTGCAGTTGACCCTCATCGTGGCCCGGAGTTCCAATTGTCGCTATGTACGTCCCGTCGGGGGTGAACTTCTGAACGCGGTTGTTCTTCCAGTCAGCGACGTAAACTCTGCCCTCTTTGTCGAAGTTGATGCCCCAGGGCAGGTTGAATTCCCCCGGCTTGTCACCGAACCTACCCCATCCGAAGATGAACTTGCCGTCCCTGGTGAACACCTGAATCCGATGGTTGCGGCTGTCCACAACGTAGGCGTTGTCGTTTTTGTCGAACTCAATCCCCGACGGACCATTGAGCTTGCCTTCCTCCATCCCCATCCCAGGGACCACCTTGCGAAGATAGTATTCCAGCGGGAGACCGAAGGTGTTGAGCAACTCCATCTTGTCGGCGTTCGGGTCGCCTTCCAGGGTCATGCCTATATCCCAGCGGTCCTTGGTGTTTCCGTCCTTGTCCCACACGAAAATGCCGTTGGTGTATTCGTCGGCCAGGTAGACATTTTCTTCGCTGTCCAGGGCAATAGAAGTGGGCCAGGGGCAGAACCCGTCCCCGACCTCAGGGCCTCGGTACTCCCAGATGGCATGGTGCTTGTCCGGCGAGAAGTCCGCCTTGGTGAGTCCTCCTCCGAAGGTTGCGAATTCCACTCCCCTCGAGGCCAGGTAGATTATGTTGTCCGGACCCAGCGCAAAGTCGGTCGGTCGGCTGAATCCTCTGCCTTCCCGTATGCCTGGTCCAAGGCAGTGGGAGTAGTTATAGACCCTGTTGCGGATAAACTTGGTCTGCATCGGTTAACTCCAGGTCAGGTCAGACACTAGGCGAACTGGTATTCCCGGGTGGAGGCGATGAGGGCCAGCATGTCACCAACCCTCTGGGTCGCCGATTCTTGCTGACCGGTTTCCCAGGTCAGAGGACCGGCCTGTTCGGCAAGCATGTACAACTCGACCTTGGTCCCTTCTTCCACAGCGATTGGGCCCAGAAGGTCCAGACACGAGTCCACCAGTTCTGTTCCCGATATGTCCCCCTTGGCCTTGATACGTTCCACTATGGCCTTGATTCCGGGGTAGCGGGTGTTTGAGACCGCCTCGGCGCAGAAGTTGATGCGCCGCACCAGCGAACCGCTGTCTATCCACTCAGCTCCAAAGTGCCAACCCTCCACAGAAGGCGGGTTCAGGAGCATCTGGCCCATGAACTCGCTTTCCATGGACATGATGTTCAGTCCGGGCCTGGGGAACTTGTAGTCCCCAATCAGGCGCATCGTGCCCGCTATTACTTCTGCCGGGCTCTTCACCCTCATGTGCCTGGCTTTCTTGAAGAAGTCGGAGTTGAAGAGCACCCGGAGGGTGTGCTTGATGTCGAAGTCGGAGTTGACGAAGGCGTCGCCGATGATGTTGATTGCCACGGGGTCTCTGGGAGGAACGTCCAACCACGAGGGCACCTGTACCTCGTCCGCCACGAAGTAGTTGTAGAAGTGGCGGGCCATGAACCGGGCGGTGGCGGGCTGGCGGCAGACGATGTCGATTACATCGTCGCCGTTGAACCTGCCCTTGTGGCCCAACAGCTCCTTCTCGCCGTCGTCATGGTCGTCTTCGACGTACTCGAACTTCCAGGGAAACCGCGTGAACGGGCGCCTGGGAGGCTTGGCAGCGATGGTCCAGCCTGTGAAGGCCCTGGCGCACTCGAAAACGTCTTTTTCTGTGTAGTTGCCCTGGCCCATGGAGAAGAGCTCCAGAAGCTCCCGTCCCCAGTTCTCGTTGGGCTGGTCTTTGTGGTTGTAGTTGTTGTCCAGCCAGAAAATCATGGCAGGGTTCTTGGATATCTCCAGCAGCATCTCCCGGTAATTGCCGAGAGCGTGTCTCCTCATCGTGTCGTAGTAAGTAGTCATGTCCACCGGGCCGTCCACCTTGCCGTTGCCGGTGGCGAAGAGCATGTGCCAGAACAGAGTCATCTTTTCCTGCAGGTGCCGGGGGCTGGCCATGATGTGGTAGACCATGTACTCCCCGGAGCCTGGAGGAGCGGCGGGAGTAATCATGTCCGGGTAGTATCGGAAAAACTCGTCACGGTCCAGGTCGGCTATGCCGTACTTCTCCGGGTCGAGAAGCTCTTCCACCGTCTGCTCGTAACCCTTCTCAGCCCACATTTCCAACTCGTCCCTCGGGACACCGAATCCCGCCCTCCGGAGCAAGTGGGCCATCAACGCCAGGTCCTCTGCCATGACCACTCCTTACGTTTATGCCAATTTCAGTAGGCGCGAAACCGCACAGCCGTGCGACTCTGCGTCTACCGATTCTAGACTACGTCCCGCTCTAGGGTCAACAAGATGTACTGCGGCGTGGATACAATGAACGATTACAGCCAACACGATGCGTCAGTTTATATGCCAAGGAAATACGGGGTGCCCATCTGATCCTAATGAATATGTGCTACGTATGATATGCTGTTAGTCGTATCATTAGCCATTTGGGAATATCGTAATGGCATCCAAAGCAAAGCCAACGAGGGAGCTCGACAAGAGACTCTCAGACGCCCTTAGTGACCTCAGTGAGGCAGTCAAAGAGGCGCTGGATGAAGGATTTCCCAAGCCTTCCGAAATCGCGTTGAACAACGCCGACCGTTTGTTGAGGGCAATGTACAAGATTTCTCCTCGTCGTTTTGAAGTGTATCCCACTCCAGACGGAGAGATTGCTATTGACACTCCAAATGGGTGTGGCAGTTCGGTCATATTGTTGTGTGAACCGGATGGCGGGGCACTGTGTCTAGTCAACTTGAAGAGCAGTCATCGCCGGAGCCGTTACTCAAGCGCCCAAGTCCTTCCGGACGGATTTCTGCGTGAAGCCTTGGCGGACCTGGAGCCACCCAGACCCCTCTATTGACACTCGGCCCTGTCCATGCGGACAATCCCCTAAACTACGGTCCCCCATTCATCTCTCCGGACCAGCAGCAGGAGGTGGCGCGTGGACCCTTCGACAAGCTCAGGACAGGACCCTTCTCGTCCCCTTGAAGGCATTCGCATTCTGGATTTCACGTGGGTGCGCGCCGGGCCTTGGGCGACTCGCTGGCTGGCGGTGCTGGGAGCGGAGGTCATCAAGATTCAGTGGCCTGGCAACCTGGGCGTTCGTGCCAGGAGCAGCGCCGACGTGACCAAGCCCGGCGAGCTGGAGCCCGAACCCAACTCCAACGGGGGCTTCTGCGACGCCAACCCGGCCAAGCTGGGAGTGTCCTTGAACGTCAGGACACCGCAGGGCATGGAGTTGGTCAAGCAGCTTATCGGCATATCCGACGCGGTCATCGAGAACTTCAGCGCGGGAGTCATGGGACGTTGGGGGATTCCCTACGAAGAGATGCGCAAGATACGGCCAGACATCGTGTACGTATCCATGGCTGGCCTCGGCCACTTTGGACCCTGGGTGGACTACACGACTATGGGACCATCGGCCCAGTCCCTGGGCGGCCTCCAGATCATTTCGGGGCTGCCCGACCAACCTCCGTCAGGATGGGGTTACTCCTACATGGACGACGTGGGGGGCATCTATGGGGCCATGTCCATGGTCACCGCCCTGCGTCACAGGCAGGCCACCGGTCAGGGCCAGTACGTAGACCTGTCCCAGATGTCCGTTGGCCCGACCATCGTCGGGCCGGCGTTCATTGACCGGACGATAAACGATCGCCCAGCCCGCCGGGAGGGATACCCGCCCGGAAACCGGGCCGCCTGGCCCGAAGCCCCGCTGGCCCCCAACTACCGGGACGGCCTGGCAGTCCCCCACAACTCCTATCGCACCAAACCCGGCGGCTACAACGACTGGTGCGTCATCGCATGCCTCAGCGATGCTGAGTGGAAGGCATTGGTTGCGGTCATGGGCAGCCCGGCTTGGGCCCAAGACCCCGCCTTTGACACTCTCAGGGGGAGACTGGCCCGCCAGACGGAAATCGACGAGGGCATCCAGGAATGGGCGATGGGGCTGGACAAGTACGAGCTTACGGAGATGTGCCAATCCGCCGGAGTCAGGGCCATGGCGGTGCAGAGCTCGGAGAATCGGGTCGAACACGACCCGCAACTGAAGAGCCGCCGAATGCATACGGAGATCGACCACCCGCTTCTGGGCAGCAACAAGCAGCAGAACGCTCCCTTCACCTTCTCCGGAGCCCATCCGGAGGTCTCTATGCCGGCGCCCCTCATTGGAGAACACACGCGACAGGTGATGGAGGGGCTTCTGGGCATGGACCTAGTAGAGATACGCGACGGTTTCAACGAGGGTATCTTCTGGCCTGAGGGCGCAGGCAAGTACCCGCACATCGAGGAGGCGCTGCTATGACATCGTCTCAATCAACAGAGCAGCCCATTGGGGCACTGTCCGGCCTGCGAGTCCTCGAGCTGTCGGGGCACGAGGGGGACTTTTGCGGCAAGCTCATGGCGGACATGGGCGCAGACGTAATCAAGATAGAGCCGCCGGGAGGAGAGGCCTCTCGTTCCAGAGGCCCGTTCTACAATGACACTCCCGACCGCAACAGCAGCCTCTGGTTTTGGCACTACAACACATCCAAGCGGGGCATCACCCTGGACCTGGAAACGGCCGACGGTCAGGCCCTGCTGAAACGACTCGTGCCCTCCGCAGACATCCTGCTGGAGTCTCACCGTCCGGGCTATTTGCCCGGACTTGGTCTCGGCTACGACGACCTGTCGGCCCTCAACCCCAGCCTTATTATGTGCTCCCTGACTCCCTTCGGACAGTCGGGGCCGTGGCGCGACTTCAAGCCCTCGGACCTGATTCACATGGCAGGAGGGGGGCAGATGGCTTCCTGCGGATACGACGACGCCGACGTGGCCGGAGGGCCTCCCATGGCGCCAGGCGGAGGCCAGTCATGGCACATAGGAGGTGAGTACGCGTATATCGCCATAGTGTCCGCCGTTATGGCCCGGTCCATGACAGGCCAGGGGTCGTACATCGACTCCTCCATCCACGACGCCTGCGCCCTCACCACCGAGGGCGCAGTGAACACATACATATACTCCGGCAAAGTGGTGTACCGTCACACGGGCCGCCACGCCACGGTCGACTTCATCGATGTGTCCCGCAGAGGCGGCATGGAGATGCCCACCCGGGACGGACGCTGGGTGCACCTGGCCCTCGGAGAACTGATTGAGACCCCGGCCCGACTGCGCCGTCTGGCCGAGTGGATGGACGAACACGGCATGGCCCAGGACTTGCTGGATGAGACTTACGAGACCACTGAAGGGGTCCAGGCGAACAAGGAACACGTTTGGCAGACCGTAAGGGAGTTCCTCCAGACTAAGGACCAGGATGAGATATGGCACAAGGGCCAGGAGATGGGCTTCCCCTGGGGAGCCGTCCGGTCCATGGACGAAGTGACGGTGTGCCCGCACCTGGACGCACGAGGGTTCTTCACCCAGGTGGAACACCGCGAACAGGGCCAGTCCTTCACCTACCCGGGGCCGGCTGCCATATTCAACGGGTCACCCTGGAGGATTTCCAGACGGGCGCCCCTGGTTGGCGAGCACAAAGAGGAGATTCTCTGCGGAGAACTGGGCCTCAGCCGCCAGGAATTGGCAGTCCTTGCCGAATCGGGCGTGGTGTAGTACCCAAAGCCAGGCGCTATGCCTGGACGCCACTTACGGCGACAGGTTCCGGTTGAGGCTCGTACGCGGGCTTGTCCTCGACCACCAGGGATCTCCCAACGGCCTTCAGGGCTTTCTCAACCTGGCTGATGTGTGACCTGTGGAGGGGATTGACGAGCCTGCGAACGGCGCCCTCGCTCAGGCCCAACCGGGCAGCAAGGCCCACATTGGTCAGGCTCTGTTCTCGCATCGCCGTATAGAGGGTCAGTTTAGCGGCGACGATCAAGGGGACTGGAATCAAAACCTGGCCTTCCCGCAAGGGGCTCGGCACGGGAATGTCCGCTCGATTGTCTACGTAAAAACTCAGCGCTACGCCAAGTCCGTCCTCGGCCATTTCAAGGGCTTCTTCCCAGGACCAACCACAAGTAATTGCCTCTGGCACGTCGGGGAAGGTGACGTTGAAGGCTTCCCGTCCAGTCTCTCGTGCCTCTTCGTCGTCCCGGGCGATATCGCATGGGAAAGCGTAACGCATGACTTAGAACTCCTGACGGTGGATTCCGAGTTGCCTGAACATGGAGGCCAAAGTCGGAGGGGCAATCTCGCCATGTTGCACGATAGTTTGTCGGTTGCCAACTGTGATCTTTCCATGGCTGCCCTTACCAGCAGTAGGGTCGAAGTTGAACTCCAGTCCATTCCTACGGGCGTATCTCCTGGCTCGCCTCACGAATTCCCTCCCGTTCATTCAACCTAGGATAGTACATAACTGTACGATTCTCAAGCCGTGGACAGGGGGAAGCCCCGGAGAAAGAACTAGGGACAGTGCTGAGACACGAGCTCGGCTTTAGGGCGGGACAGGTGCCTCGGAGTCGCTGACGAAGCTGCCGTCGACCAGCTCGATGGTGCGGGAACTCAGGTCGGCAAGGGAAGTCGCGTCCCAGCGGGCTTGTTTGAGCCATCAATCCAGAGGTCAGCCGTTGGGGTCTGGCCTAACCTTAGCTTGTCGTTGTTTCCGCGCCACGGACCAGCAGCACCGGGTCACCGGAGTAACGTATTACACGATCGGCCACGCTGCCCAACGCCCAACGGCTAACACCGGAACGTCCATGCGTAGTCATTGCCACCAGCCGGTCGTGAGTCTCGCTGGCTATATCGATGATCGAGGACGCGGGGTCGCCGTGGAGCAGATGGACCTGTACTGGGCTTACTCCTTGATTCAACAGGCCATCTTTTAGCTGCTCAAGGTATTCGGACGCCTCCTCGTTCGCCCGCTCCAGACCACTCTCGACCGATGCACTGGTGAAAAGACCCGGAGGAACAGCCAGACGGAGGTGTTCATGGGTGGGCATAACCCTTACGAGGTCCACGGCCAAGTCCAGACCTTTGCTAATCAGGGCCACGTGAGGCAGGACTGCCTCGGCCCAGGGCGACCCATCCACCGGCACAATGACCCGGTTGAATCCTTCCGCGTGAAGGGTTTCGCCAGTCTCATAGGACTTCACCATCAATAGCGCCCCGGTCGTCAAGTGGAGAACCCTGTCGGCAACACTGCCCAGCCACGCCCGGGCCACTCCCGAACGACCGTGGCCGGACATAGCGATGAGCGTATTCGGCGTTTGCTCCGCATCTTCGACTATCGCTTCCCACGGGACGCCGGATGGTATAACCGTAGAGACCGATAGTCCTTCAGAGCGAAGTCCCTCGGACACAGCGTCCAGATACGAAACGGCATGTTCGGTCTGGTGTTCCACCGTTTCGTGTTGGTGCCTAAGTGGGTTTAGTTCTCGACTGACGCTGGGACGGGGTGGTATTACCACCAGAATGAGGGTCAGCGGTATCGACAACCCCAGACCCAATTGGCGAACATAGGGTAAGACTTGCTCACTAATGTAAGACCCGTCCAGCGGAACCAAGATTCGATCATACATAGCGATCGAGTCTCCAGCTATCTAATGACCTCATTATAGCAACGCTGGATCAAAGTTAGCACCGCCGACGCCTAGATCCCGCCTTTGTTGATGTTCATACCTTTACGGTGGAACTGTTGGCGCGGCCGAGTCGCCGACCAGACCCCCGTCGACCAGCTCGATGGTGCGGGAACTTAGTTCGGCAAGTGCAAGGTCATGGGTGGCCACGATTACCGTTACCCCTTGCGAGCCTACCACATCTCCCAAAATGGAGCCGATGGTCATGGCGGTCTGTGTATCCAACTCCCCGGTGGGTTCATCCGCGAATATCACCTGGGGTTCTGGGGCCAAGGCCCTGGCGATTGCCACCCTCTGCTGCTCGCCTCCGGACAGCTCGTAGGGCCGGTGACGGGCTCTCGAACCCAACCCCACGGACTCTAGAACGTAGTGAGCGCGCCGCCGCCGCTCCCGCCATCCCACTCCCCTGATATGTAGCGGCAACTCGACGTTTTCGTATGCGGACAGCAGCGGCATCAGCCCGAAAGACTGGAACACGAAACCAATGCTGCGTTTACGTAGCTCGGTGAGGTCAGCATCGGACATGGAAGTCAGGTCAACCCCCTCGAACGCCACTCTTCCGCTCGAGGGACGGTCGAGGCCGGCCATAAGATTCAGCAACGTGGTCTTGCCAGACCCGGACCGGCCCACTACAGCCAGGAAGGCCCCCGGGGACACTTCGAGGCTTACGCTCTTCACAGCGGACACGGCCTGGTTCCCTGACCCGAAGGTTCGGGTCAGTTCCTGAGTTGCGATAAGGGCGCCCGACGTAGACATCTAGTCCCGCCCCGTTGTGGACGACGGGCTGTCCAGAGATTGAGGCGACTGCTCGTTTTGGGGCGTCGTCTCTCCTGTGGCCGGCCTTATGGTGACCTGTTCGCCGTCGACCTGGGCTGTGGCCAAGCGGGCTGATCTGAAGCGGTCGGAGTAGCCTTGAGGAAGTTGGAGGCGTCCAGCGCGGTCGACGACAAGATATTCCTGCTCTACTCTTTCCCCAGACCGTTGGTAGGTCAGATGCATATAAGTCTCGGAGCTGATTCGCCCGTCCCTGATGTGCAGTACCCGGTCCACAGCTTCAGTCACTCCGGGGTGGTGAGTAACTATTATTATAGTTACGCCGAACGTGCGGTTCATGGTCCTTAGCAGCTCGATGACCTGAGCGCCCGTCTGGTTGTCCAGCTCCCCTGTGGGCTCGTCCGCCAGAATCAATGGGGGGTGCGTGGACATAGCCACACCGATAGCCACCCGCTGCTGCTCGCCGCCGGAAAGTTCATGGGGGAGCCTGCGCACCTTGTCACCGATTCCCAGGGCCTCCAGCAGCTCGCCGATTCGCCGTCTCCTGGCGCCGCCTTCCACCCCCGCTATAGCCATAGGCAGCTCCAGGTTCTCCTGCACGTTCAAATAGGGAGCCAGGTTCCGACCGGTTGCCTGCCACACGAACCCGACTTCCAGCCTGCGGTAGATGACCAAGTCCCGGTCGGAGATGTCCAGCAAGTCCCTGTCGCCGACCCGCACCTGACCGGCTGATGGCCTGTCCAGCCCCGACAGTATGTTGAGCAGGGTGCTCTTTCCGCTTCCGCTGGTCCCGACAATGGCCACCATCTCACCGGACCGGACCTCCACATCGACTCCTCTCAGCGCCACAACCTCCAGGTCGGCTCTCTTGTATATCTTGAACAGGTCCCGGCACTCGATGTATGGACGGTCAGACGCCGTAAAGGGGTTCTCGATTTCCTGTCCAGCGGCCTCGCCCAAGGCCCCCGGACGAGTGTTTCTGATGCGATCTATCATTCTATTCTCCAGCCGTATGCGGCTTCGAGCATCGTGTTAAGCCTCTCCTATTCTGAGCACTCTTTGGACCTCGACTCGTGCGTTCAACCAGAATGACCAGACCAGGGAAAGCGCCGTCACCCCCACGAGAACCAGGGACAGTATAAGGAGAGAAACCCAATCCGTCTTGAGGGTCATGGGCGGAACTATGCGTGTTCCTTCTTCCGCCACTTCCAGAATCGGCAGCAAGCCCACACCCATCCATGTCCCAGCCAGGGTCCCCATTCCGAGACCCAATACAATTATCAGAAGAAGGTCAAACCATACCACGGCATTTATTTGGAGGTTGTTGAAGCCGATGGCGCGAAGCAGCGCGAACTCGGTCTTCCTCTCCTCTACGTTCACGTAACAGAAGAGCATGATGGCTGTGGCGCTTACCAGCACAAGCGCCATAAACATTATGGCCAACATGCCTCCCCAACCTGCATTCATCAATGGTCGATCAAGGCGTGCCTGCACCAGGTCTTCCGCTACATGGGTCTCGACGATCCTCGCCCCGGAACTTTCCGCGAGATCGGCGACACCGTCAACGCCTAAGGAACCATCTCCCAGACTCACCCACAACTCATTGCTGCCGCCTACGAGGTTCCTGGCATGGAGGTTCACGTAGTGGTTAAGGACGGTAAGGTCAACAACCACTATGGGGGCGTCTTCCGGGTCGTCGGCAGTTGGGAAGTATTCGATGACCCCCGTGATTTCTATGGGCAGGGCAGTCGTGAGCCCAAAGACACCGATCGTGTCTCCCGGTTCAGCCTCTGCCACGTCCAGGAACGAACTGCTCACCAGCGCCGGGATGGGCGGCTCACTTGTTCCAGTCTTGATGCCCCGTATTCCAGTCCCCCCCGGGGCCCACGTGAACCTGGCGGAGCCTTCAGTCCCTTCTCTGGCCGCCGCTTTAGTTTCTTCCAGATAGTAGAGGCCCGGTTTTGAGTAGTCGTCCAGTGCGTGCCAGCCGTCCACGGTCTCGAACGAATCTAGGACTAGTTCGCCCCTTGGAGTCGTTACTGAAAAGTCGCTCAACAGCAGCGTGCCCGAACCGACCGAGCTGCCGAACCCCGACGTAGAACCGTGGATGGCCAAAGCCTTGTAGGGGGGGATTACTTGAGGCGGGGCGCGTCTGTTCCTGAACGAACTCCCCAACACGACGGGAGATATAGGAGCTTCCAGGTTCCTCCAACCTGTGAAGTCCAGCCTCCCCAACTCGGTGTCGAAATAGGTCCCTCTGGCGTCCTGCAGTCGCACGTAGAGCCGGTTTCGCGTGTCGGGCCTGAGGCGGTTTACCCAAAGAGACAGGCCGACAGCGTCTTCGGGCAGCAGGATTCCGCTCTCGTCCAAGCCCAGAGACGCAGTGGCGGACTCTAATCCGCGCAGGGACTCCCGTAAGCTCCCCTCCATCGTGAAGTCCGGCCTGTCCCATACGACCTCGCCGAATCTTGCCGAGTCGACACCAATCAGGGACACGTTGCCAGTATTGAACCCGGTGGTCAGGGGGCTGCCGCTTGTGCGTTTGACCTCTGCAGCCTCCACAACTCCATCAGCGCCTCCCACGACTTCAGCCAATCCCAGAGTCGGACGGTACTCCCTCGATGTTACATATTCGAGCCTGAGGTCGGTGCCCGCCTCGTACAGCCCCCGGTCGCCTTGGCTCCCTTCCAGCGTTGAACTGAACGAGCTTCCAACCACTCCCAGAGCTACACCCATTATCAGCAACACAACCATCGAGCCGGGCATTATGGGGTCTCTGGACACGTGCCTCATTGCCTGGAGCAGCCAGGCTGGAGCCACAGGCTCCATCAACCTGGCTGCGATGCTGAACACCATCGGAAGAAACCGCATCACAATCAGCGCGAAAGCGATCAACCCCAAAACGGGCCCAACCAGCAGCGTGAAATCAATCTCGGCGCCTTGGGCGCCTATGGAACGCACTAGCGCCGTGTCCCTGGTTTCCAGCTGCCACCAGAGAAGGCCAATCAAGGCCAGCAGCAACACGTCCACATAGTAACGGTGTATGAAGGGAGCCGTCGGCGGCCGGGCCCCCGATTGCCGGAACTCCACTATCCCATGCCGGGCGGCCATCAACGAGGCAACAGTGAATACTCCTACGGCCAACAGAGCCCCTGCCAGCCCCACCAGAATAGCCTCGGTGGACAGGGTGACAGCCGGCAACTCTCCGCTGACTCCTACTTCAAAGAACACGCCCCCCAATGCTCTGGACACTCCCACACCCAGGGCAAGGCCAACCACCAAAGCCGGGGCCGCCAGCAAGAGGCCCTCCACCGCCGCCAGTGTTCCCATCTGCAGAACGGTCGAACCCCGGCTCTTCATCAGGGAAATCTCGTTGGACCGAGACTTCACGATTAATCCGGTAATCAGGGCCATAAAGTATATGAGGATGGCCGTGACCAGGAACACCAGGAGAAACAGCGGCACTCTGGCCAGAAGCAACCGTTCCTCGTAGTTGTCCAATACATCGTCCAACGTGACGCGAATGGAACCGTTGGGGATGTTGGCCGGCACGTCGAACTCGAGGCTGGCCAGCGTCCTCTGAAGCTCGCCCACTTCATCCGCAGTCAGTCCCTGCCTGTACAGGAAATAGAACCATGTTATGTCGAACTGAAGGCCCGGATAGACGCTTGCAGCGGTTTGGGTGATGGCCGGTTCCGACGTGAACATGTGCACCATCGGAAAGTCGTTGCTGGTGGAATTGAAAGGCGATCTGTGTCCGTACCAGAACTCATCATCCGGGTTGATGGGCTTGAAAACTCCGACTATCTCCACCGTCGAGGGCGTCTTCACGGTGTTGCCCGACGCCGGAAATATCTCCATCCTGTCCCCAACGTCCAGGTCCAGCAACGCGGCCCCTTCCTCGTCCAGGGCGACTTGTACGACTCCGTCGGCGCCGACGCCCGTGGAACCAGGCGGCTCACCTCTGAGAAGCTCCACTCGGTCCGCAGCCCGGCCCGGCGGGTTGTCAAACATGCCTTGCAGATATTTGACACGTCCCCGGGGCCGGACCTCGAATTCCAGCTCCAACTGCGGGTGGCCCTGGAACAGGAACGTGATGGTCTCCACAATGTAGACCTGCTCCTGAATATGCTCGTCCAGACGCCGGGTAACCCGACCTGACACCATATCCAAGGTGTCCTGATAGACTGTGTCTTGCCTTCTAATGAACGCCGGGTCCTCCAGATTGTTGAAAGCCCGCACGGATATGTTGGCGTCTTCGGGGGAAGCTTCCTCCAGTGTCTGCCGAAGGGCCACGTCGGCCAGCAGGTCAGAAAAGACCACGCCGCTGGACATCAGGGCCACGGCTGCCGTGATGCCTACCAGCAACGCCAGCTCCAGTTTCCAGCTGGAGAGAATCCGGCGTAGAGAGATAATGTATGCCAGCTTGAGGAACGACATGCTTCTTACTGCCCGCTCCGAAGCGCTTCCGTCTGGTTTAACCTGCTGACCATCAGGGCTGTGAACAGTCCCGCCGCCGCCAGCACAATCGCCAGGTCCACAGCGAGAACGGTCATCAGCATTCCATCATAAGCGGTGACTACGGGAGGAAGTATATCCCTGCCTCTAAGTGTAGTGTCCACCAAGCCCAAAGCCCATTGGCTTATTCCGTAACCCAGAGCCGTCCCTACTGCCACGGCCAAAACGGCGCTCAACAGGCGCTCTAGACCAAGGGACATTATCAGCTGCCTGCGGGAGAACCCAAGGGCCCTCACAACAGTCAGATCGATCTGACTGATGCGGACAGACACCGCGGCAAAGATTCCCAGCGCCACCGCCACAGACAACGTCAAGGAAGACAAGCTCACCAAGGCCAGGGAATTCCACCCTCCTCCCTCAAGGGGATTGCTGGATTCCAGGTCTTCCACGGCCTTGCTGTCCCTAAACCGAACGGAGTTCGAAAGGCCTTGAACGTTGTCGTCGTTGATCGAGTTGATAACCGAGCTCCTGGAAAGAGACGGGTCCAAAGCCATCCACAGCTCGAACGGACGAGGCAGAGACTGTCCATTGGGCATGCGGTTCACGAGGCGCGCATAGTCCTGGACCGACACGATTAAAAAGGGGCTTAGTTCCGGGTCCAGGGTCGGGAAGTAACGAGTCACCGCCTTGATGTCCAGGGTCATCAGAGTGTCGTTGGCCCAGATGCGTTGATGCTGACCCGTCACATATCCAGGTCCTCCGATCGCGGGAAGGGGATACACTCCCGGCGGAATGAATATGCCTTTTGGCACCTGGCCCATGGACCGTTGCCACGTCAGCGTGACTCCCTGGGCCCCTTTCTTCGCTCCATCGCTCGATAAGATCACAATGTCAGACGTGCTAACCGCGTTGGGAAGGGGAAGCCAGGGAAAGGCGGGCAAGTCAGATTCGAACCCTTCTATCACAACTCCCTCCGACGCGCCTACACCTGGCCCTTTGGCTGTCACCTCGTCGAAGTGAATGGAGCCGCCCGGAGTCTGGGTCGCTGATCCCCGGTTGGGCAAGGTCGCAAATATGGACGCCAACCCGAAGGGCTCCGGGAATCTCTCCCGCGACGGCAAGGAACCCTCCAGATAGGTCCACCCCTGGCCGGGATTCAGGCGGCCCTCTTCTCCCTCCACAGACTTGTCGTACAGGATGAAGCTGTGGTGTAAGCCCCTCGAGTCGGAAACCCTGGCCCATATCGTGATTTGGGTATGGGCGTCCCGCAGTTCACTGCCGTCCACCCATACTCCCAGGCTCTCGGACCCGCTGGGAATGGCCACAGAATCAATATCGTCCGACTCCGGAGGGATCAGCTCTGACATGAGGTCGTCCAGGCTATCGTTTGAGAAGTCGCTCCTGAACCAGCTGGCCTGTGACATAGTTTCAGGGTCTACCGCTATTAACAACGCTCCGGACCGGACGACTCTGTCAGCCATGCGAACCTGATATCTGGAGACAGAGCTGACCGCGTCGACGCCCTCCAACGCAGCCAGGGAGTCGATGGTCTCACGGTCGAAGCCCAATGGATCGACCAGAGCCAAGTCTGCCCCGGAACGGTACAGGGACTGGTCGCTGGAACTTCTGGCGACAGTTGACTGGAAGGTGGCAGCGAACATTCCCACGGCAGCGGCGACCATCAATATGATGAAAACGGCGCCGTATGGCACGGGGTCACGTGCGGCCCTCCGAAGAGCGAAATCCATCCAGGCCGGCGCCGCGATGCCGCTAATCCACGCGGCGCCTCTGTACAGGATTGGGATAATGCGGAAAGTCAAAAGGGCCGCGCCAAGAAGCAGCAGCACAGGTCCCAGGCGCAGGGTTAGGTCACCCTCTATAGCGCCGCTCAAGACGTCGCGCTCCAGGAACCCTCCCCTCTGGTCTAATTGCCACCAGAGGAACCCCACAATCACCAGTACCAATACGTCCAGGTAATATCGCTGCACCAGGGGTTTCTCAGGCGGCCTGGCGCGGGCGCTCAGGAATTCAACCAGGCTCGCCCGCGCTAGAGCGGCGCCTGTCAGGCCTATGACGACCAAGCTCAAGACAGCGCCTAACGCCCCCATCAAGTACATATCCGCGCTGAGGCCGACGGGAATCGTGCGCCCCAAACCGGCGGGGTCGATTCCCTCCGCCAGCACGAACTTGACCAGCGCCCAGGCGAGCAGCGGCCCGATGGCCATGGCCGCTATGACCAGTCCCATCCCTTCCACCGCCATCAATCCCACCAGCTGCTTGCCGCTGGCTCCGCGGCTCTTTAGAAGTCCCGCTTCAGACGATTGGATACGGGCCAACAGGCTCAACGCCACAGCCAGGAAATAGAGGATGACCAACGCCACCATGGATATGAATAGAAATATGCCCACTCTGGCTTCCAACAGTTCGACCTGGAATTCCTGTAGGGTGGTCTCCAATGCCGTTAAGACCAGGGTCCTTGGATAGCTCTTGTTCAGACTGGTTTCCAGGTCATACACGGCATCTATGGTGGGTTCCACCAGCGCCGCGTCTATCGTTTCTCTGTCAACGCCATAGAACCACGAGAAGTTGCCCACTAACAGCGGGAACCGTTGACCCAGACCCTGGAAAAAGTCGTCCTCTCTTATGACTATGGGTATTATGGTCGGCCCGAAGGGCGGACTAACGACGTCGAAATAGGCGGAAGACTGGCCTGCCCAATACTCCTCACGGTGGTCCACAGGTTCGGCAACCCCGACGATCTCCACCGCTATGCCCTGGGACGGATCGAATGCAAAGGGCAGCAGGAACACCTTGGACCCAACGTCCCATCCGAGCCGCCTGGACACGTCAACTCCAATCACTGCTTCCATCTCCAGACCGCCGTCGTGGGCCACCGGCTCCTTGTCCGGCCACCGGCCTTGGGTCAGCCTGGAATGATTCTCGATGTTCGTCAGGAAATAAATTTGGCCTACAGGACTCCCTTGTGGAGGGTCTCTCCCATCCAGGGCCGGGACGAAGGGCAAGTCTGCCATGGTGCGCCCGCTCCGCTCATGGCCGTCAGTCAACGCATAACCCAGAGAGGAGTCCACGCCTCCTTCCACCGTAGAGTTGAGCAGTGGATAGTCGGCGGGTTCGAGAGGTCTGTTTTGCGCCAGGACTTGGAGGTTGAGGGATATGGACGGAGTCGTCTCCAGCGCGTAGATAAGGCCGCCTTCAGCCAGGGCGCTTGAGTGACCGGCTCCAGTCGCCATGATAGTGACCGAGGCCAGAACGCCAAATCCGGCAACCGCCAACAACATCCACGAGGACTTGAGGCGCTTGGGCAAGAGCCAAAGTAGAACTTTCAGAGACGCCATGATGTACGGACATCAGAGTAACCCGTATCCCGTATAGAGGGAAGAGTCAATGCGCTGGTCTTGGGCGAATGAGACCAATGGGAGTCGCGTGCCGGGTTGCCGTGGGTTTATTCGCCCTTAACAGACCGTGTCCTGGGAAAGACATGGCTCCGGGCGGCTCTGGCTTCGGCGGCGGATCTCAACCTGGCCATGTGGTCATGGATCACTGCGTTGTACTTGGGCCGAGCGTAGCACCAGGCGATGAGCCAACCCACGCCGGGCAGAAAGGGGGCATTGCATTCTATTACGCCCCGATAGCTCAGTTTGCAGCGGTCATCGGTTTCGTCCAGGGCGAATTCCTCTTCCGAAAAGCTCAGGGGACCTTCCAGATGTTCGTAGGTAATCCGTTCAGGAGGGTAGAGAACGACCCGCTCGACGGTCCGATAGACCTGGCTGCCCGACGGAGTCAGAAACTCCGCTATGATCTCGTTTCCGTCCCGTTCGATGACGCGTGAAGAGTCGTTGGTCCCAGGCAGGCTGCCCTTGCCGATGGCGCTGAGCATCTGGAACACCAACTCTCTGGGAGCGTCGATATAGATTTCCTGAGTTTTTAGGCTAACCTTCATCTAAATCAGCTCCGGTCGTGGAAAGGTCAGACAAGAAGGGTGTAACGGAAGGGACCATCGAGCTCAGGGCTTGGTTCCCTCCATTGTAACCTTTACCGCAATAGGGCGGAGGGGTGATCAGCGGTGTCAGCCTAAATTATTGAGCCGGCGAGACGGCTGAAGAGTTAGAGGAGGGTTAGCCGTCCCGCCGGCGAAACATCCAAGCCGGAGAGAAATGGGTGGAGAGGCTCCGGCTGGTGCGCTACTCAAACTGCAAGGGGGCCAATCTAGGCCCGTGGGTACCACCGGTCCAACCGGCTGTTGAACAACTCGTCGTCCATGCGGTTGCGCTGCGTCTTGGGAGGCCCGTACAGTTGTGTCAGCAACGACGCAAAACGTTCCTTGACGGTGTCAAGAAGGTTGTGCCCGCTTTGATGCTCCGTGGTTTTCTTTGTTTCCTGTTTGTGCAGTGTTTGGGTTGCCATTGTCGCCTTCCTTCTGGTTGTCATTCCTAAGGGCCCCTGCATCAACTCAGTAAACGCTTAAAGCCTATCTATAGATGCAGTCCCTTTTTCTATATCAATTGAATGATATAGCACGCTGGTTACATCTGTCAACAGATACAGTATGATGTTCTATATCATTATTTCATGTTCTTCGACTGAGGACATGGGAAGGTCTCCGCGTTGCCGTGGGTATGGCTCGCCCTTATACTCACACTGACGCCAAATCTCCGCGCCCCGGGGACTCTCTCCGGGCCGGAAGGAGGACCCCATGGCTCTCACGAGACTGGAGATGGGCTCTCCCACTCTGCTGGATGGGGGCAGAAGCTTTGGCCGGGTAGGCCAATACCAGCGCATTGACGGCGTTGCATACTTTTCGGCTGACCCGGGAAGTGACGCCAACGCACTCATCACAGACCTGTCTCTCGCTCCCAAGGACGCCGACGGCCGGTTGTCGTTCAGTTCAGACTTCAGCATTCTGCAACCTGTAGACCCGAATAAAGGCGCCCGCAGACTGTTGCTCGACGTGTTGAACAGGGGCGGCAAGACCGTATTGCGCTTCTTCAACGGCTACGATCAGGTGGCGGCGCCCCACGCTCCCATCGACCCCGGCAACGGATTTCTCATGGAACAGGGATACACGGTGGTGTGGTGCGGTTGGCAACACGATGTCCCAGACGTAAGGGGCCTTATGCGAGCCCACGTCCCCCAAGCATTGGCTCCCGACGGCGGACCCCTCGTCGGGAAGGTCGCCGTCACCTTTCAACCCGTCGAGTTGATGCAGACCCATCCCCTTTCGGACCGGCTGCATAGACCTTACTCTGCCGCCGACCTGTCCGACGGGGAAGCTGTGCTTACCGTAAGAGACGAGGAGGACTCTCCCAGGAAGGCTGTTCCCAGAGAAGCATGGTCTTTCGCCGCGATTATAGACGGGCGCCTGACGCCGGACCCCGACCACATCTACATGGAGTCGGGATTTCAACCTGGCAAGGTGTACCAGGTCATATACAACACCGACTACGCGCCGGTAGTTGGGCTAGGGCTCCTGGCCACCAGGGACGTCGTCTCCCACCTGCGATATTCCCGGTCGGGGGACAATCCCTGCGCTGGCTCCATAGACTATGCCTACGCCTTCGGAGCCTCCCAGAGCGGGCGCTTCCTGCGAGAGTTCCTCTATCTGGGACTGAACGAAGACGAGGAACGGCGGCTCGTATTCGAAGGCGTCATCCCCCACATCGCTGGCGGGCGGAGGGGGGAGTTCAACCAGCGTTACGGCCAACCTTCATCCATGGTGCGCCACAGCCTTGGACATACGTTCCCGTTCACCGACTCGGTCCAAACTGACCCCGAGACCGGAGCGACGGATGGTCTGCTGGCCCGGCTGGACACGAAGGGCGCCGCACCCAAAGTGTTTCTGACCAACTCCTCTTCCGAATACTGGCGGGGCGACGCGGCGTTGGTGCACACCGACGTCGAAGGCACAAAAGATGTCGAACCATCGGACAACGTGCGAATCTATCTTTTGGCGGGCACCCAGCACAGCCGGGGCGGCCTGTTCCTGACCGACTCCAACCCCCTGGACGGCATACGCGCCCAACACTATTTCAATACCATCGACTACGGGCCTTTGTTGCGGGCCCTTCTGGTTAGTCTGGACTCGTGGGTCAGCTCGGAAACAGAGCCTCCTCCCAGCAGTCACCCCCGCCTCGACCGCGGCGACTTGGTGGACGCCAGTTCCCTTGAGTCCCTCTTCCGTTCTTTGCCCGGAACAGGATTTCCCGGGAGGTTGCCCCATCTCCGACGCATGGACTTCGGCCCGGACACAAAGTCCGGCGTAGCCTCGGTGCTTCCTCCCCGCCTGGGTGGAGCTTACCCCTTCCTGACGCCGGCTGTGGACTCCGACGGCAATGAAGTTTCGGGTATAAGGCTCCCTGACATTAGCGTGCCTCTGGCGGCATACACGGGCTGGAACCTGCGTCATCCGGAAATCGGCGCGCCTGATCAAATACTGAGGCTAATAGGTTCCACACTGATATTCCCGGCGACTAAGGGGGACCGGGAAGCCTCCAACGACCCCAGGATCTCAATAGAGGAACGCTACCGTTCCCTGGAGTCCTACCTGGAGTTGGTCCAAGCGGCAGCCGCCAAGCTGGTGGAAGAACGATTTCTGTTGGAACAAGACGTCGGACCCATCTTAGAGTCGGCTGCTCGGCGGTGGCGGATGTTCACCAAGCTGACGGCCGCTCCGCAGACGGTGCCGGGGTGACGCCCGTTCCGGTGCGATTCAGCCAGGTCAAGAATCCCCAGGTATACAGAGAGGGGCCTGTTTCCAGGCCCCTCTCCCAGCCACTGCGGCTCCCATGCTGCGACGCTACAATGGGTTTGGGGTCTGGCCGGACACCGCCGTTTGCTTGGAGCGTCGGAGGGGTCTGGCCTGCGGGTGTCGAGCTACGTTGTCCATCGCCTCGTTCAGGTCCCGCTGCCAGCCGCAGTTAAGGCAGTAGACGAACCTTCCGTAGTGGTCTCGGTCGGCGACTATGGCTCCTAGACATTTCGGGCAGGACTTGAGCATCATCATGACCCCACCTCTTTCCGCTTGGACTCTCCATATCCAGCTATTCGGCATCCCTTTCTTCTTACTCTCGGACCTTCCCATCGAAGGCCCAGGCAACCGTCGGAACCCTCACCGCTGCTCGTTGACGCTTCCCGGATGTTCCAACCCCTTGCAGTCCTCTGCTCTTCCATCCGGTTCATCTCTTCCACTCCATCCGATTGCCTGGACCCTACACTAGTATTTTAATAATTAGTATTATAAAATGTCAATAGGTTAAACGGTAATCCCCATCTATACATCGCAGCCAAAGAAGCGCCAGAGGGATGACAAGATATCGGGGAATCGAATCGGGCATCCGCCGTTGTATATTTGCAGCGTACCGGCGAATGGGAGCAAATCAGGTTTCTATAGGGAACGGGTTAGGGTAATTGGCTTGAGATTATAGTATATTAAAGCATCGCGGGCGTCAGGGGCGCCCGTAGACAGCCAGGAAGCGGGAATAGTGGCCAGCAGAGAGACTTCGATATCAGACGACCTGGAGATGCTCCGGAGGCGCAACACGGAGTTGGAGCATCTGGAGCAGGACCACAGAAGAATAGAAGGTTCCCTGCTTGACAGGAACCGTGAGCTGGAAACCCTCTTTGAGGTTGCGAATCTCCTGAGCAGGCAAGGTTCGTTCCAGGAGAAGGTCTCCAGAGTGCTCCACGATCTTGCCCTAATCACCCAGGCGGACAGGGCGGTCTTCCTGGTCAAGGACGAGTACGAAGAGGGATTGCGTCAGGCGGGAATCGCGGGCCTCGGCAACCCTGAGCTTGGGCATAACCTGGTGCCTTTCGAAAGCGTCTCCGGCAAGGCTTTCCAGGATGGGCAGCCGGTGGTCGTCGACGACTACACCGTTCACCCCGATTCTGTGGCCTCAGGCATCTCCCAGGGCGTCAGGTCCGCAGTCGTGCTTCCGGTCAAGGGAAGCGAGGGCATCGTCGGAGTGCTGGACGTCGTGTCAAGGGAGACCGGCTACTTCACGCCGGAGCGGGTGCGCTTTCTGACAGCGGTGGGAAGCGGGCTGGGACTGCTGCTTGAAAACGCCCGTCTGTACGAGAACCTGGAGCGGCACGCGGAGGAGCTGGCCCGGTCCAACACCGAACTTGAACAGTTCGCCTACGTGGCCTCCCATGACCTGCAGGAACCTCTTCGAATGGTGACCAGCTACGTGGAGATACTGGCCTACGAGTATCAGGACAAGCTGGACGAGAACGCCGACAGGTACATCGGTTACGCTGTGGACGGCGCCACACGCATGAAAGCCCTGATAGACGACCTGCTGGCATACTCAAGGCTCAGCTCAGGAGCCAACAAGTTTGAAGACACAGATTGCAACGAAGTAGTCGACAGGGTGATGCAGGTGCTGGACGCATCCATCTCCGAGACCGGGGCCTTCGTCCACTGCGGAAGCCTGCCCACCGTCAGGGGAGACGGCATTCAGTTGCATCAGCTGTTCCAGAACCTGATTTCCAACGGGATCAAGTTCCGGTCCGCTGAGACTCCTAATATCGAGGTGTCATCCCAACGGGAAGGCGAACACTGGCTCTTTGCGATCAAGGACAACGGCATCGGGATAGCTCCCCGCCACCACGACCAGATATTCCAGATGTTCCAGCGCTTGCACCACAAGGGGCAGTACCCAGGGACCGGTGTGGGGCTGGCCGTATCAGCCAAGATAGTGCAACGACACGGCGGGACCATCTGGGTGGACTCGCAAGAGGGCAAAGGAACCACTATGTTTTTCACGATTCCGGCTTGAAGGGAGGTGAGTCTTGGGAACTCTTGATGCACCTATAGAAGTGCTGTTGGTTGAGGACAATCCGGGCGACGTCGAACTGGTGGAACGCGCGGTGAGAAACTCCGATTTCCACCTCAACATGACCATCGCCATGGACGGGGAAGAAGCCATGTCCGTTCTGCGGCAGGAAGGAGACCATGCCGATTCACCCCGGCCGGACCTGGTGCTCCTGGACCTTAACCTGCCGAAGAAGGACGGACGCCAGGTGCTCTCCGACATCAGGTCGGACCCGGAGTTGAAGAACCTTCTTGTGGTGGTCCTCACCAGTTCCCCTACGCAGGAAGACCTGTTGAAAGCCTACGACCTCCACAGCAACGGTTACGTGAGCAAGCCGGTGGACTCAAGGGCCTTCGATTCCGTTGTGAAGGACGTGCTCAACTACTGGTTCAACGTCTCCCGTCTCCCCAGGAACAACTAAACGCTGGAGACCTGGTGTTCCCATCTGAAGATACATGACACCCAAAAGGAGGAAGAAACAATGACCACTGAACACACCTACAAGATCATAGAACTGGTGGGGTCCTCGCCCGACGGGCTGGAGAGCGCCATTGAGAACGCCATATCCAGAGCCGGTTCGACTCTAAAGGGCCTCGACTGGTTCGAGGTGCGTGAAATCCGCGGCGCCATCAAAGACGGAAACATAGGCTGGTACCAGGTGAAACTGGGAATCGGCTTCCGCGTGATGGACCCTGCCGACTACCAGCGCGAATAAGGCGCCAGAAGGCCCCCAGGGGCCTAACATTCTTCATCGTGCCACAGCCACTGATCTCCTCATCTCCCAAAAGGTGAAGGTTGGCTGAGAGCATCCCCTTTGGGTATAGACTCCTCATAATCGAGCGAGCTTGATCAGGGCCATGACGGGTTCACGTTGTAGAACCTGACATGGCCCTAAACATCCCGCGCTCCAGTTGCCTGGTCGGAGCCGCCAACGCACCCCAACCAGACCACTATTAAGCCGCTCATCGAGGATTGTCATGGGGAAGTGGGCGTTGAGCAACACACCCTCTGCCCCGGGCGCCCCGTTCTGGCGCCTCGTTCTGGCCCCTCGTTCCCCCTACATCCGCTCCGTACACCCCTCCCTTCGCTCCCTTACCGTTAATCGAAACTTAAACCCAGCATAATCTCCCGTTAATTGACCGGAGCGATGCTGGGATTGAGTCCATGGCTGTAACAGGGGCCTTGAAAGGAGGAGGATGTGAGGAACGAGTATGCAGACTTCCCAGCCAGTCCTGTGCTTCCGGTGATCAAGATCGCCCTATTGGCGTCCGACAAGACCAGAGAGCCGCTGTACAAATTGCTGGATTGCCACCTGCATCTGCTCAGACGTGCGACTTTGGTGGCGCCCCAGGCCACAGCGATTCTATGCGAAGCGAGGTTCGGGCTTTCGATAAGCTGGATCAATCGCGGACCGTCGGGCGGCGTAAGCCACGTGGCCGAGCTTGTGGCGGAAAAGAACCTGGACGCGGTCATATTTCTCCGGGACACCGCAGCATCGGTGTTCAATGGCGCCGACGGTGACCGACTGCTGAAGATTTGTGACGCCCGTCAGGTTCCGGTCGCAACCAACATCGCAACCGCCCACGCTCTGCTGTCACACCTGGAACACTCCGAATGCGCCCAGGCGATGCCGTTGTTCAACGAACGCTGCGAAATTTTTGGAGCCTTCCCTGGCAGGGAGCTAGCGCGAGAGGCTCCCCTCGTGTCACTGGACGGATGGAGTCCCATGATTGCTTCGCCGGAGGCCAAAGCCGTCGCCAGGACTCGAAGGCGTCCAGCGAGGACCAACGTTCCACCTAAAGCGCCGTTGCTGTTGGGTGAAGTCGGCAACGATTAGAAGACGCCAGCCGGTTTAATGATCCGTTAACTTCAATTTAAACATGCGTTAAGCAGTCGTTAACCAAAAGTCCTTAGGGTAGCAATCGGAAAAAATATAGGAGGGATGTACACACAGAATGTTATCCAACACTATCGTCCAAATACGTCGAGCCTTCGTCTTAGTCCCAATTGCCATAGCCCTTGTATTCCTCCTCGCCGCCTGCGGTGAGGACCCCACGGCGACACCCCGTCCCACGAACACGCCCGCCGCAGACACCACACAGCCCACCCCGACTGCCACCACCCCTGCCATGACAGAGAAGCTGTCGGGCGTCATTGAGATAGACGGCTCCTCAACTGTCGCCCCGGTCTCTCAGGCCGTCGCCGAAGAGTTCCAGAAGCTCCACAAAGACGTCAGGCCCGTTGTCGGAGTCTCCGGGACCGGCGCCGGATTCAAGCGCTTCACCGTCGGCGAGACCGACATCTCCGACGCCTCCAGGCCCATCAAGCCTTCCGAGGCGGAGGCCGCAGCCGCCAACGGCATCGAATACTATGAGCTCAAAGTCGGAACCGACGGACTCTCCGTCATGGTCAACCCGGAGAACGACTTTGTAGACTGCCTCACCGTTGGGGAGCTCAAGGCCATTTGGGAACCCGGCTCCAGCGTCACCACGTGGAAGGACGTACGGTCCGAGTGGCCTGACGAGCAAATCCGCCTCTACGGCCCGGGGACCGACTCCGGCACCTTCGACTACTTCACTGAAGAAATAGTAGGGGAGACCCGGAAGTCCCGCGCCGACTACACTCCCTCCGAGGACGACAACGTCCTGGTGCTGGGAATCTACGGAGACAAGAACTCTCTGGGTTACTTCGGATACGCCTACTACGCAGAGAACACCGACAAGCTCAAGGTGGTGGGCGTAGACAACGGCAACGGATGCGTCGCCCCATCCGCCGCAACCATCGAAGACGGCTCCTACACTCCGCTGGCCCGCCCGCTCTTCATTTACGTAAACAAGAAGAGCCTGGAACGCCCAGAGGTCAAAGCCTTCGTGGAGTTCTACATGACCGACGGTCCCGAACTGGTCCGCGAAGTAGGATACGTAGCCGAGGCCACCTCGACATACCAGAACAACCTGGCTTTGGTGCAAGGCCGCGTTCAACCCACCCCCGTACCCGCCGCGTCCGATGAGGTGATGACCAAGCTGTCGGGCGTCATAGAGATAGACGGGTCTTCCACGGTAGCCCCAGTCTCGCAGGCTGTGGCTGAAGAGTTCCAGAAGCTCCACAAAGACGTCAGGCCCGTCGTCGGAGTGTCCGGGACCGGAGCAGGCTTCAAACGCTTCACCGTCGGCGAGACCGACATCTCTGACGCCTCGAGGCCCATCAAACCATCCGAAGCCGAGGCCGCCGCGGCCAACGGCATCGAATACCTGGAACTCAAAGTGGGCACCGACGGACTGTCCGTGATGGTGAACCCTGAGAACGATTTCGTAGACTGCCTCACCGTTGGGGAGCTCAAGGCCATCTGGGAACCCGGCTCCAGCGTCTCCACATGGAAGGACGTAAGGTCCGAGTGGCCCGACGATGAGATTCGTCTGTACGGCCCTGGGACCGACTCCGGCACCTTTGACTACTTCACCGAGGAGATAGTAGGAGAAACCCGAAAGTCCCGCGCCGACTACACTCCCTCCGAGGACGACAACGTCCTGGTGCTGGGAATCTACGGCGACAAGAACTCCCTGGGGTACTTCGGCTATGCCTACTACGCGGAGAACACCGACAAGCTCAAGTTGGTGGCCATCGACAACGGAGCCGGCTGTGTCGCCCCTTCGTCCGCCACCATCGAGGACGGCTCCTACACCCCCCTGGCCCGCCCGCTCTTCATCTACGTGAACAAGAAGAGCCTGGAGCGTCCCGAGGTGAAGGCCTTCGTGGAGTTCTACATGACCGACGGCCCGGACCTGGTGCGCGAAGTAGGATACGTGGCCGAGGCGGACACCACCTACCAGAGCAACTTGGCAATGGTCAAATAGCGTCGACTTAAAACCTCCCAGGGGACGGCCGTTCCACTGCGTTCACCCTCTCCCGCAGCGGACGCCGCTCCCCTGGGTCGGACAACCGCCTTTCGCCGGCGCCGCCCCAACGGCATCAGACACTGTCCTCACCTCTCGGCGCCACTCACGGCATCAACTCAGATGGAGGACTAAGCCGGAATGGAAATAGTTCTAACCGTCAGCAACCTGAACGTCTGGTACGGGCACACAAAAGCTCTCAAGGACGTTGATTTCGACGTCCGCCGCAACAGCGTGACCGCTCTAATCGGCCCCTCAGGGTGCGGCAAAAGCACTCTGCTCCGTTGCTTCAACAGGATGAACGACCTGGTGCCGGAAGCCCGCATCGAGGGACAGGTAATAGTCGCAGGGGAGGACATATACAGTCCGGAAATAGACCCGACGCTGGTGCGATACCGCGTCGGCATGGTCTTTCAGAAGCCCAACCCGTTCCCTAAGTCCATATTCGAGAACGTGGCTTTCGGGCTCCGCATCAACGGATACAAACAGAACCTCCAGGAAAACGTTGAGACCGCCTTGCGCAACGCTGCTCTCTGGGACGAGGTGAAAGATCGGCTCAACTCCAGCGCCCTGGCCCTTTCTGGAGGCCAGCAGCAACGTCTCTGCATCGCAAGGGCCCTGGCTGTAGAGCCCGAAATCATCCTGATGGATGAACCGTGTTCCGCGCTGGACCCCATAGCCACGCTCGCCATAGAAGACCTGATGCGCAACCTGTGCGAGAAATACACCATCATCACCGTGACCCACAACATGCAGCAGGCTGCCAGAGTGTCCGACCAGACCGCATTCCTGACTCTATCTTCAGACCACGTGGGATATGTGGAAGAGTTCGGCGACACCAACCAGATTTTCACCAACCCAGCCAAGGAACGGACCGAAGCTTACATCACCGGAAGGTTTGGATAAGCATGAACCGAACAGTTCAAGCCAGAGCCGAACTGGACCGCCACCTTAGCGATCTGGAAATCGACCTGCAGGCCCTGGGCGGCATGGTCGAGGAGAACCTCGTTGCGGCAATGGACGCTCTGGAGCGGCGGGACCTGGACAAGTCCCTTCTAGTGGTCAAGAACGACGAACTGGTCAATGAGAAGCGATACGCCATCGAGGAGAAGTGCATCGATCTCATAGCCACTCAACAACCTATGGCCAGTGACTTGAGGATAATCCTGACTTGCCTCCACGTGACTGTGGAGTTGGAACGCATGGGAGACTACGCGGAGGGCATAGGCCGCATCAGTCTGATGATGGGAGACGCTCCGCCCATCAGCCCTCTTGGAATACTCCACACAATCGCGGAAAAAGCCCGCGGCATGCTGGTGAGAAGCCTCAAAGCGCTGGTCGACAGGGATGTAGACGAGGCCAGGCGCATATGCAATGATGACGACGAAATAGACTCGATGTATGAGCAAGTCTACCGGGGCGTCATAGGACTTATGATTCAAGACCCCTCCTCGGTCCAACGGGCCACCTACCTGCTTTGGGTCGCCCATGACCTGGAACGCCTGGCCGACCGGGCAACCAACGTGGCGGAGCGGGTCGTCTTCCTGGTCACCGGGGAACTAACCGAGCTGAACGTGTCCAAATATTAGACCGACTGCCCTTCTGTCTCCTTCCTTCGCCTAAGCAATGTCAGACGTCAACCCCGTCAAAGTCCTCTTCGTGTGCGTGCACAACACGGGCCGAAGCCAGATGGCCGAAGCCTTTCTGAACCACTTGGCCGACGGCAGGGCCGTGGCCAAGTCCGCCGGGACCATTCCAGCCTCCTCGGTCAACCTTACCGTCGTGGAAGCCATGTCCGAAGCGGGCGTCGACATATCCGGCGCCGGTCCTAAGGAACTGACGATGGAGACCGCCGAATGGGCGGACCGCATCATCAGTATGGGATGTTCGGTCGGCGATGCCTGCCCAACGGCGTTAGTGGACGAGGACTGGGGACTGGAAGACCCGGCCGGTCAGCCACTGGAAAAGGTCCGGGCAATCAGGGACCAGGTCTTCCGGAGGGTTAGCGAGTTGTTGACTAAGATCCATTCGGCGGGCTCCTGAGCTAATCAGGGTCCCTACAGTTCCGCTGCGATGCGGCGCATCTCCCGCCTGGGCTTCAACACCTGCCGATAGTACTGCCGTTGGTATTGAAGATACTCGTCCCTGTTCGAGTCCCGGTATTCCCTCTGTTGGACCTTTATAGAAGCCTGGTTGGATTCGCGGTAGGCCTTCTGCTGGGCCAGAATCTTGTCTCTGTGTTGGTTGTAGTACCAGCGCCGGCGGTTCTTCAGGCTTAACTTGCCCAATATGCCCGGCAAGTCTGCGACGGAGTTCAAGGTGATGTGAGAGGCTCTTCTCAGAGAGTAGAGGTCGCCGGCGCCTGTAAGGACCGAGATCCGCAGCCCAACCTGGGCCCTTGCAGCGGTCTCCATGTCCACTATGCTGTCGCCAACATAGGCAACCTGGTAAGGTTCCAGTTGAAAGGCGTCACAGAATGCGATGACGCCGCTCGGGTCAGGTTTCGCCACGACGCCTTCCTCGATTCCCCACAGAAAGTCCACCTGGTCAATCACACCGAGGTCAGTCATTTGGACGCGGGCGCTCTCAGCGTAGTCGTTGGTGATGATTCCTATTGTCATGCCATGCTGACGCGCCAGACTGAAGAGGGCTCGCAGGTCTGTAAGGGTGTCATAGTCACCCCTGGGCACTAGGTCCAAGGTTTCCGAAAACCAATCGGATGCGGCTTGAGCCTGGCCGGCCGGGACTCCCTGTTGAAGCAGTGTTTCATGGACTGTATTCACTACCCCTGGAATCGCCAGAGACCCGATGACGCTGTTTGGCAGGAGTCTGCCGGAAGGGTGTATGCCCACCGCTTCCCCCAACCTCAGGTCGAATCCATCGCATTGCTCCTGGATTTGTTCCAGCGCCCTCTGCACAGCCGGTATCCAATGGGGAAGGTGGTTGATCAGGGTCCCGTCCTTGTCGAACAAGATTCCCTTTATGCGGCGGCTTTTCCGGTTTGTAGGCATCGGTGAATCGACCAGCACATCTCACTCCTAGATTCAGATTGGGGCAGCTCCGTACGAGCCGTCCTCCCGATTCCATTCTAGGGAGGCAATAGTTAACCGCTGGTTATGCAAAGATTAAGAAACGGTTAATCGGTGATGGGACCGGCCAATGCCAGAGCCGAATCTAAAACATGCTAACTGTGTTGGGTGAATTGCGGCGAAAGTATTGACACTGCCTCTTGGTTAGTGTAGATTAACCGCCTCGCATTGGACAAGCTTGGGCAACTGAGGTCTACGACTTGTATTTGTGCGTTTGCAAAGGCATCAAAGTCTCCGATGCAGTCCAATTGACCCGGTTGGGGATAAATACCCCCGAAGCGCTGATGGACGCTTTCGGCTTCGATGACAGTGACTCTTGCGGCAGGTGTTCCACATACATCAACGAGCTTTCCAGGCTGGTAAAAATAGAGGCCAACAATGCCCTGGCTGGCCGTCAGGAACCCCAACCGGCTCCCGCGCCGCAAACTCCAACCCGGGGACGCCGCGGCTGGAACCGCCTTACTTGGTCGTCAAAGAGTTCATAAGACCTTCCCGCACTCTAGTTTCCCTCATCCCAACCGGCCCCGAATCAACATGCTATAATCCCCGCGCTTGGCAGAGCCATGCGTCTGTTGAAATAAAGGAGACCCGTACATGAAAGCTAAGGAAGGCGTGGTGGACCGCCTGAACAACATCCTCACCATCGAGTTGACGGCGATCAACCAATATTTTGTTCAAGCGGAGATGTGCAAAAACTGGGGCTTTGAACGCCTGTACAGCAAGTTCCGCGAAATCAGCACGGATGAGATGAAGGACACCGAACATCTCATCCGGCACATCCTCTACCTTGAGGGACTGCCGAACCTGCAACGCATGAACCAGGTGATGGTGGGAGAGTCCGTTCAGGAAGACCTGGAGTTGGACCTCCAATCGGAGCAGAACGCCGTCGAGGTAGTGACTGAAGCCATCACCCATTGCGCCCAGGTGGGAGACTACACAACCCGAGGCATGTTGGAAGAGATGGTGCGGTCCGAAGAGGAGCACGTGGACTGGCTTGAAACCCAGTTGGAGACAATCAACCAGATCGGGGTCGAACTGTACCTGAACCAGCAAATCAAGAACGAGGACTAGCGCCTCCCAACCCCCGTCTTGCGGTCACGGTTTGAAATCCAGGCACTCCAGGACGCCCGGCCTCTTCACATCCTCCGTCCCCTTTCCGACCGGAGAGATGATTTATCCTCCGGCTGACCGCCGTTAACGGGCATCGTTCCCATCGTTGGTGTCCTTTGCTACACAATCGCTACAGTGCATGCTAACTCAATTTTTCAGTATATACTCTTTACAGTTAGGCATAAGTTCGAACAATTGACCCATGAACCCGGCGATTCGGTGCCGTCGGCCTTCCGGGAGGCCATCGAGTCATTGGAGACCTGGCTCCCGGACGAAACTTAGCCAAAGTTCCTTACGGTCCGCTTTTGCCCGGCCACGACTAGCAGGTTTCCTGCTCTCACCATGGGCCATGCTGACCACCAGATCGTTTGGCTCTCACAGGGACATCCCCATCTCGTTCAGCCAGTCTTCAGGGGTCCGAGTTACGTCGGCGTTCTCCGCGGCTGTAGGCGTTTCACTGGTTCCTAGCTGGGCAGGCGGACAATGGCCTCCACTTCGACCACCAACTCCGGGCGCACCAGGGCGGAGACGCCGACGGTGGAGCTGGCCGGAGGGTCCTTAGGCCATGTCTCCGCGCGAACCTTGTTGTACGCGGCGTAGTCGTCCATGTTGGTCAGGAAGCCGGTTATCTTGCATACATCTTCCATGCGCCCGCCGGCAGCCTCGACAACAGCGCGGATGTTGGCCATCACCTGCCGGGCCTGAGCTTCGGCTCCCTCTGCCACATTGCCGTTGGCGTCGGCGCCCACGTGGCCCGAAACGTACAGCATGTCGCCGACGCGTATCCCGGGGGACAGATTGGGGTTCGGGGCTACTCCAGGTGGAATTATGGGCTGTCGTTCAGGCATCACTGTCTCCTTTTCATCTCCAATTTGCGTATGGGCTACAAACTCCCGACAATCTCTAGTTTCTCTGCACGCTCGCAGTTCCCTCCTGGTCTGTGTGGCTACGTTGTTGCCCCCCAGCCGGCCACAGACGCCATATCATCATATATCTCGTGGAGCCAGAGTCGGTTTTCGTCCCATTCCTGAGTTATCCGAAGGAATCGTACATTATGGCATCTCGATTCTCAATCAGGACTTGCAATCGTGACGGTGTTGCCCGCTCGTGATACCATCCCTCGATGTAAACCAGAGCATAGAGGGCCATGACATGCCAGCCAGGACCGGGGCGGAGTACCTCGCCAACATGAAAGAGAACGGGCCTGAGGTCTACCTACACGGAGAGCGGGTCAAGGACGTCACCACACACCCGGCTCTTCGCGGCGGCGTGGAGACGCTGGCCCGCATGTATGACATGCAGCACGACCCGGCCATTCGTGACGAGATGACCTATGTCTCTCCCACCACAGGCGACCGTGTCGGAACATCCTTCATCACGCCCCGCACCAGGGACGACCTCGATGCGAGGCGGACCATGATGCGCCACTGGGCCCGCTCCACTTTCGGCATGATGGGCCGCAGCCCGGACTTTATGAACGTTAGCATCATGGCCATGGCCGCTGCCGGGGACTACTTCGCGCAGAACCGGCCTGAGTTCAAGGACAACATCATCAACTATTATGAACACATCCGCGAGAACGACCTCGTGCTCACCCACACCTTGCACAACCTCCGGCGCAGTCGCCCACCCGACGCCACTCCGCAGGAAAATCGGACCGACATCGCCCTCAGAGTCGAGAAGGAGACCGACGCCGGCATCATAGTCCGCGGCGCCCAGCTGCTTGCTACGCTGGCCCCTCTGTCCGAGGAGATAGCTCTGTACCCGACCGGCGCGCAACAGTATCCCGTCCAATCTCCCGAGGCCTACGCCTTCGCATTCGCCATCCCAAACAACACGCCGGGGCTGCGCTACCAATGCCGCGAGAGCTTCGACAGTGGGCGTTCACACTTCGACCACCCGCTGAGTTCTCGCTTCGAGGAGTTGGACGCTGTCGCTTTCTTTGACCACGTCTTCGTGCCATGGGAGAACGTGTTCCTGCTGGGTGACGTGGAACTGTGCAACAACCTGGGGCAGGCCACCAACCGGCAGGTCCACGCCGGGCACCAAGTGGTCACCAAGAACGTCGCCAAGTGCGAGTTCGTGCTGGGGCTGGCGACACTGATGACCGAAACCTTGGGCTCCTCCTCACAACAGCAGGCGCAGCAGATGGTCGCCGAGATCATCGAAAACCTGGAGATAACCAAGGCCTGCCTTCGCGCCGCTGAGGCCGACGCTGAGATCGACCAGTGGGGCGTGATGACCCCTGCCGAGCTTCCCCTGCAGGCCGCCCGCAACCTGTTCATCCGGATGTACCCGCGCATGGGCGAGATAGTCCATCTGCTCGGCTCCAGCAGCCTGATGGCCCTCCCCACCAAGGCCGACCTCGAAGGACCGTTGGCCGAGGAAATCAACCGCTACCTCGAGACCGATGCCGCCTCGGCTCGTGACAGAATACGACTATTCCGCCTGGCCTGGGATATGTCCTGCAGCGCTTTCGGGGCCAGGCAGATCCTCTACGAACGCTTTTTCCAAGCGGACTCTGTGCGCAACGCAGTCATCCTTT
>DAOUJI010000070.1:0-23604 GCA_034422875.1 Dehalococcoidia bacterium
GGTCGGAGGGGCAGGAGCGTCAGACTCGGCATCCGCTCCCGGTTCATAGGCTACCAGATACCTCGCAGCCTTGTTGTCCAACTCATTCCGCAACCTGGTGGGAGGCCAGAGGGTGGGGAAAGCCTCCCGCTCAATGAGGGACACCTGCTTGATGTCCTCGGAAGTCATAGGCCGTATTCTGACGTTCATAAGAAAAGGCTATATGCAGATTGGAATTGTATCATGGAGCGTATACGGGAAAATATTCTACGTTGCAGAGGCCGTTGGCTTTACCCTGGCTGAGCACCGGTGATAAAATCCCAACAATAAAACTGCCTGGCCTCAAACAACGAAAGAGGTGGCAATCATGTCCGGTCACTCAAAGTGGTCAACCATAAAGCGGGCCAAAGGGGCCGCCGACGCGAAGCGCGGCCAGTTGTTTACCAAACTAAGCCGCGACATAGCCATAGCTGTTCAGCAAGGGGGCGGCCCAGACCCGTCCATGAACTTCAGGCTCAGGCTGGCCGTTGACAAGGCCAAGGGTTCCAACATGCCCCAGGACACCATCGAGCGGGCGATAAACCGGGCCTCCGGCTCCGGCGAGGGAGCGGAGCAGCTGGAGGACATCCGTTACGAGGGATACGGCCCCGGCGGAGCGGCGATAATGCTGCAAGCCCTCACCACCAACCGCAACAGGACCGCCGCAGAAGTGCGTTCGACTTTCGCCAAGGCAGGCGGAAACCTGGGTGAGGCCGGATGCGTCGCCTGGAACTTTGAACCCATGGGAATCATCACGCTGGACGTGGACACAGAGACCGCTGAAGAGATAGCCCTGGTGGCCATAGACGCCGCTGCGGACGACGTGAAGGTTGAAGGCGGCTACGTAGAGATTCACACTCAGCCCGACACCCTCGAGTCCGTCCGGGACGCCCTCAACCAGCACGAGGTGGAGACGCCTTCCGCCGAAATCTCCATGATGCCCAAGTCCACGGTGGCGCTGGGGGACAAGGAGGCGGCCCAGACCCTCCGCCTGCTGGACGACCTGGAAGAGTTGTCCGACGTGCAACGGGTCTACAGCAACGCCGATTTCCCCGACTCGGCTATGGAAAAGTACCGGGACGAGGGCTAGGGCCTAGCCGCTGTTATGCGCGTGTTGGGCATAGACCCCGGCACCGTGCGCATGGGGTACGCCCTGTTGGACACCCACCACTCCCCCAACGTAGCGGACGCCGTGGACTACGGAGTTGTGGCGCTTAAGTCCACCATTCCCATTGAGGACCGGTTGTATCAACTCTTCACCCACGTCGTGAACATGATTGGCATCTTCCAGCCCGACGCCGTGGCAGTCGAGGAGCCTTTTGTAGGGCGCGGCGAGAACCAGTTTTCGGGGCCCGCCCTGGCCGTGGGACAAGCCCAGGCTGTGGCCCTGATAGCCGCGGCGGGTCAGGCCGTGCCCATATTCCGGTACTCCCCGTCCCAGGTTAAGGTGGCCGTAGCCGACCACGGCAGGGCCACCAAGGAACAGGTGCAGAACATGGTCCGAATGCTTCTTGGCCTGGAGTCCGAGCCGGAGCCGTCGGACGCCGCCGACGCTCTGGCCATTGCCCTCTGCCACCTGAGACGGCAGGAGGCCGACGAAGTTATGAGCCGAGAGATACGCTGAGGCATACGTGATCACCGGAGTGAGGGGAACCCTGGAAGCCAGAGGGACGGACTGGGTGCAGGTGGGTATAGGCGGTGTGAGCCTGCAGATATTCGTTCCTCCGTCAACAATCGGTTCGTTGGGCGGGATATCGGACCAGGTGTTCCTGCACACACGCCTCTACGTCCGCGACGACGAACCCGTCCTCTACGGCTTTCCCAACCCGGAGTCGCTTAGCATCTTCCAGATGCTCAACAACGTCTCAGGAATCGGACCCCGCACCGCTCTGGCCCTGCTGTCGTCCATGGGACCTAAGGCGCTGGTGGCGGCGGTGGTTTCAGAGGACCTTGCCGCGCTCAGCCAGGCCCCAGGCGTCGGCAGACGCAGCGCTGGACGTCTGGTGTTGGAGCTTAAGGGCAAGTTCTCAGATCTGGGAATCATCCCCGACGACGAAACGCCCTCGATCAGCCCCGTCGATCGCGAGGAAGTGGCCACGGCCCTCATGGCGCTGGGATATTCCGCTTCCGAGTCCCGACGGGCAGCAGAGTCCATTGACGCAAGCCCGGATTTGTCCGTCGAAGAGAAAATCAGGCTGGCCCTGCGCCAGATGTCCGCTCAGTTGTAGAATATAATTGATGTATTCCCTAACCGGCGAAGGCAATGCCAGACTTCAAGATTAGTTCCGAGTTTAAGGCCACCGGCGACCAGCCCCGTGCTGTGGACAAGCTGGTCGACGGCCTCGTGCGAGGAGACCGCAGCCAGACTCTATTGGGCGTGACCGGCTCCGGCAAGACCTTCACCATGGCCAACATCGTGGAGCGGCTACAGCGGCCGGCCCTGGTCATCGCCCATAACAAGACACTGGCGGCGCAGCTTGCCACCGAGTTCAGGGAATTCTTCCCCGACAACGCCGTCGAATATTTCGTCTCTTACTATGACTACTACCAGCCCGAGGCTTACGTCCCGCAGACGGACACCTACATCGAAAAGGACGCCGACATCAACGAGGAGATAGACAAGCTGCGGCTGTCGGCGACGGCTGCTCTCATGTCTCGCCGCGACGTGCTCATAGTGGCTTCGGTGTCGTGCATATACGGACTGGGCGACCCGGACGACTACCACTCCTTCGTGGCAGAGGTGAAGGCAGGCGGCGTCTTCAGCCGGGACCAGCTGGTCCGTCGCCTGATAAACATGCAGTACGAGCGCAACAACCTGGAAGTAAGCCGAGGACGCTTCCGGGTCCGGGGAGACACCCTGGAAATCATGCCCGCCTACGAAGAAACTGCCACCCGGATACAGTTCTGGGGCGACGAGGTGGAGAAGATCGTCGAAGTGGACCCGCTGACCGGGGAGATTTTGAAACAGAGGGACAGCATCGACATCTACCCGGCCCGCCACTTTGTCACGCCACGGGAGAAGCTGGAAGCAGCCATAGAGGACATCAAGGTCGAGCTTGAGGAGAGGTTGGACTACCTCCGCACCAACGGAAAGCTCCTGGAAGCGTCACGGCTGGAACAGCGGACACGATACGATCTGGAGATGCTGCAGGAGACGGGCGCGTGCGCGGGTGTGGAAAACTACTCTCGCCATCTGGCTCGACGGGCGCCCGGGTCCACTCCCTGGACGCTGCTGGACTATTTCCCCGAAGACTTCATCATGTTCGTCGACGAGTCCCACATGACCATCCCCCAGGTCCGGGGCATGTACCACGGCGACATATCCCGAAAGCAGACCCTGGTAGACTTCGGGTTCAGGCTTCCCTCTGCCATCGACAACCGGCCCCTTAACTTCCGCGAGTTCGAGGACCACATCAACCAGGTGATATTCGTGTCCGCGACTCCCGGCCCCCATGAGATGGAGATCTCACACCAGGTCGTCGAGCAGGTCATACGGCCCACGGGCCTGCTGGATCCCACCGTGGAGGTTAAACCCACACGCGGCCAGATAGACAACCTGCTGGAAGAAATCCGCGGCAGAGTTGAGAAGGGCGAACGGTGTCTGGTGACCACCCTGACCAAGAAGATGGCGGAGGAGTTGGATGACTACCTGAGGGAGATGGGAGTGCGCGCCCACTACCTCCACTCGGACATGGAGACCCTGAAACGCAGCGAGATTCTCCGGGACCTGAGGCTGGGTGTCTACGACGTGGTGGTCGGCATCAACCTGCTGAGGGAAGGACTGGACCTGCCGGAGGTCAGCCTTGTCGCCATCCTGGACGCCGACAAAGAGGGATACTTGCGCTCGGAGTCTTCTCTCATTCAGACCATCGGCAGGGCGGCCCGCCACTCCGACGGCCACGTAATCATGTACGCCGACGCGACAACCAAGTCCATGGACCGCGCCATCGGCGAGACGAACCGCAGGCGCCAATTGCAGGATGCTTACAACAAAGCCAACGGGATCGTCCCCCAGGGCATACGCAAGTCGGTGCGCGACATCACCGAGCGGGTGAAGGGCATTGCCGAAACCAGGGCCCCATACATGGCCAGGAAACAACCCATGCCCAAGGACCAGATGTTCAGGGTCATCAAGGACCTGGAATCACAGATGAAAGCTGCCGCTCGAAACCTGGAGTTCGAGAAAGCGGCCATGTTCAGGGACGAGGTCTACGAACTGCGCCGCATACTGGCCCTGGACGAGAAGGGCCCTCTGTTGTCTCTCAAGACCAACAACTAGACGCCGGGGCGTCTAGTCGGCAGCGGCGTAGGTCTCTGCCAGGGCATTGCCGTTCTTGGACCACACGTGGTCATTGGGCAGCCACCGGTATCCGGCGTCTTTGAGCACCTGGCATATTGTCTTGGCGCTTACTTTTGGAACGTTGGCCGTCGACCGTTTCAGCGCCTTTTCCAGCGTAGAAAGGGACCAGAACGGCGTCCGTTCCATCTCTTTTTCAATTTCAACCAGAATGGCCTTCCGCTGTGTGTGATCGTACACCGGGCGCCGGCCTGCCCCAGGAACGGTGTTCAGCGAGTCCATGCCCCGCTCGTGGAACCTTTGGACAATGGCGGCTATGCCTGAGTTGCTGCGCATCCGGGCCTCTTTCGCCGCTCCAGTGAACGACTGCCCTTTCGCTACCGCCAGGATGGCCCTGGCACGTCGAATTCGTTCGACCCGCTCCACTTTGGAATTCGTTATATCTGTGAGTTGCTGTATCTCCGATTCGGTCAATGGCCTGAGCGGCCTCTTCTGACGCCTTCCCATTCGGACTGTTACCTCCATGCAGCCGAAACCGTCGCTGCCGCGTTCGGCTCGACCTGATTATTTAACGGGGCCGCCTGAATGCGGTCGCTCCGTCACAAAAGATGACGGAAAGAGATTACGAATATCTCTATCCGTCATAATTCAATATAGGATTGGGGCTATACCACTGTCAAGTGATATTGAATGATAAACAATATCGATTTGTATATTTCCAGCGGCTAGCTTTCCAGGTCGCAGCCCACGGCCACAAACTCCAGCCAGGTGTGCTGGATGGTGGGCGGATTGGGCGCAAACTGCACTCCCACCGAAACGTTAAGACCGAACTCCACAGTCGGCGAACCTGGGACTTCAAACACGGAACCGGACTGGTCTCCGTGAAGCTTCAAGCCCTGGTGCTCGGCGATGATCTTGGTCCCGTCGTAGAGCAATACTTCATGGACCCAGCCCTGGTCAGTCCTAGTCCGGAAATTTATGCGCACGGCGCTGACCTTCTCCCCGGCAGCCGGCACCGGGAATTGCAGCCAGGTGTTCTGACCTCCCTGCCCCTCCACTCTGGCGAAGGGTCCCGCGTGCCTGACAGAAACCAACCGGTTGCCGTACTCAGTTTGCATGCTTGTTCCGTGTACCCAGGAAGTTGCCATTTCGCACACTCCTATAGTGAGATTGGTGGACCGCTTGCCTTTGCCCGCCGGGGGCCGTTCGTTCCTTGCCCAAGTCTGGCCCGATTATTATTCGGCCTCTATTCCATGTCAAGCCAACACCCCGCGTACAGCACCGAGGCCGCCGGTTCGGGTTGACTGTCCCAAGGGGCCAAAGTAATATTGGCTTCAACTTCTCCGCTTGGCCCTTCCAGTCTTTTCCACAACGTCCGGGCAAGGCAGAGCCAAACAAACGCCGTCGCAAGGAGACCAGCTATGTCGTTGTTCGTACGCCGAGACCTTGAAGACTACGTGCCTACCCACGAGGGCAACTACCATTTCGTGAAGGCGGGGAGCGGCTTCCCAGTTGTGATGATGCACCCCCTGGGCAACTCAACCTGGGTCTGGGAAAACATCATGGGGCCGTTGAGTGAACACTTCACCTGCTATGCCTTTGACGCTCTGGGACACGGCCTCTCTGACAAGCCGTCCTTCCAGTTTTCACCGGCGGACCACGCCAGGGCCATGGACCAGGCCATGCAGGTCCTTAACATACACAGGGCGCACGTCATCGGAAACTCCTTTGGAGCAATCCAGGCCACGGAACTGGCGGCTTCGTTCCCTGACAGGGTCGACAAGCTGGTGCTGGTTGGCTTGCCTGTTTGGAACATCAGGGAAGCCCCCGCGCGTTTCGAAGAGCAGGCTGCGGGTTACTTCCCCGATGGAAAGCCCGTGCCTCGAACGAAAGAGACGGTCGTGACCAGCTTCTATAAACCCACACAGGAGTGGGTGGACAGCAATAACGCCGCCAGGGACCAGGCCGGTGTCTGGGTCAAGGAGACGATGGAGGCGCTCAACTGGTTCGACATCGTCGCCCGTCTGCCCAAGATTAGGGCGAGCGCAAGCCTTATCGTATACGGAGAGCACGACCCCCTCCGGGAACTGGCGGAGGACATCCTGAGATACAACCTCCCCAACGCCGAAAAGGCCATACTCAAAGACCTTGCCCACGTGCCCCAGGTAGAGGGGCCCGAGGCGTTCCTGGATGCAGTCCTGCCCTTCTTGAAAGAGGGCGTCGGACGGAGCTAGCGGTCTATCGGAAACCGAAACCGGGACTAGGAGGAAGACATGACCTCGATGCAGGTCAACCGCGAACTGATGAGCAGGAACTATGGAAGCCCCGACCGGGTTGACGATTTCGTAGAAACTCCCGAGGGGAAGATCCATTTCATCAAGCAGGGCAGCGGCCACCCCGTAGTACTGCTTCACCCCCTGGGCACCGGGACCTGGGTCTGGGAAGGCACAATGGAACTGCTCAGCAAGCATTTCACATGCTACGCTTTCGACGCTTTGGGCCACGGCCTGTCGGACAAGCCCAACCGGGAGAACTTCGCAGTGCCCGACTACGCCCGTTCCATAGACCACGCCCTTCAGGTGCTGAACGTCCACAGGGCCCACATCGTCGGCAACTCTTTCGGCGCCATCCAGACCATCGAGATTTCCGCGTCCTATCCCGAGCGGGTTGACCGGATAGTTGTGGTGGGACTGCCCGTGTGGGACATAAGAGGGGCTCCCGCACTGCTGAAAGACATAGCGGAACTGGCCCAACTGGACGAAAACGGCATGCCCATAGACCAGACCATCGACCAGCAAGGAGCCGCTTTCTACAGAGCCAAACAGGAATGGGTGGACCTGAACAACGAGTCCAGGAACCAGTCCGGGATATGGTTCATCAAGACGTTGACCGCCCTGGCCTGGTACGACATCGTGGCCCGCCTTCCTCACATCAAGGCGACATCGGCCATGGTCATGTACGGGGAGCACGACTTCCTGCGGGACCTTGCCGAGGACATTCTGCGTTACAACTTGCCCAACTGCACCAAGAAGATTTTGCCTGACCTGGCCCACATACCCCAGGTTGAGGACCCAGACACCTTTGTGAACACCATCCTGCCGTTCCTGCAGTAGACGATTTGGGCCATTCCGTCGCCAGACGCCCCTTCCCACAGAGGCGGAAGGCTGGGATTGGGGCAAGGCCGTGAGGGGTAAACTAACGAGTCTGGGGCGTTTCGTCCTAGACTTCGTTTTCCCGCCGGTCTGTTTCGGGTGCGGCAGCTCTGAAGCATACATCTGCTCCGCTTGCACAGAGACGCTGCCTCGACTTGAGCCACCCTATTGCTCAATATGCGCAGAGCCATTGTCATCAGGTGACCTATGCCAGAGGTGCCGCAACACCCGGCTGGCGGTGGACCGGATAATCGCTCCGTTCAAGTATGAAGGGACGATTCGCCGCGCGGTCCTCGACCTGAAATTCAAGAACGTACGGGCCTCGGCGCCCGAGCTTGCCCGACTCGTTTCCGATTTCCTGGCGGACCGACCGGGAGGAGGCCAGTTCCTGGTCCCTGTGCCACTCCACAAAGGCCGCCTCAGAGACCGTGGCTACAACCAGTCCGCGCTGCTGGCCAAAGAGGTTTCCCGTCTGACGGACATTCCCGTGATGGACGCCCTTGTGGTAAGGGCAATCGACACCCAGCCTCAGACGGTTTTGTCTTGGGAGGAGCGTCTGACCAACGTGGAACAGGCATTCAGGGCGGTAAAGGACCTGTCGGGAATGAGAATTACCCTCATCGACGACGTGGCGACCACAGGCAGCACACTGTCGGCGTGCGCCCAGACGCTGAAAGAAGCGGGAGCCGTATACGTGGAGGGAGTCGTCCTGGCCAGGTAGCGCCGCAGCCTACGCTACGGCCGGCTTGAGTTCGAAGGACTTTTCGGCCAGGCCTGCAATATACTCGCCGATGGCAAGGGACGACGTGGCTCCGGGAGACGGCGCGTTGAGCACGTGGATGGCTCCCTCCGTCTCCTCGATGTAGAAGTCGTCGAGCAGTCGCCCCGTTTTGTCTACAGCCTGGGCCCTTACGCCGGAGCCTCCTGGAGCCAGGTCTCGGCTCTTCACTTCAGGAAGAAGACGCTGCAAGTCTTTCAGGAAGACGCTCTTGAGCATCGAACGGTGGATTTCCCCGATGCCCGTCTTCCAATGCTTCATGGTCATGGTCCAGAAACCGCCAAAGCTGAAGGTTGACGCCACGTCTCCCAGGCTTATGTTGCCGAAGCGGTAACCCTCCCTGGACATCGCCAGCACGGCGTTGGGCCCAGCCTCCACCATGCCGCTGATGGTCCTGGTGAAGTGGACGCCGAGGAAGGGGAATCTGGGGTTCGGCACCGGGTATATCAGCCCTTTGACCAGGTGATGGCTCTCTGGGCGGATGACGTAGTACTCACCCCTGAAGGGGATGATCCTGACATTCGGGGCCACGCCCAGCATGGAGGCCACGCGGTCGCAATGCAGCCCGGCACAATTGATGATATGCTTGGCCTCGACGTGGCCCGTCTCCGTCTCCAGGTGCAGTCCGTCCCGCTTGGTGATGGAGTTGACGCGGCTTCCGGTCCTGATTTCCCCGCCATGCTCTTTCAGATCGGCTGCGTAGGCGTTCGCCACGGCGGTAAAGTCCACGATGCCTGTGCCGGGGGCGTACAGGGCTTTTATGCCGGCGGAATAAGGCTCGATTTCCTTCAATCTCTCCGGGCCGATGACTTCCAGTCCCTGAACTCCGTTGGCCGTGCCGCGCTCGTGCAGGTCGTCCAGTCTCCCCAACTCCGACTCGTCGGTGGCGACGATGACCTTCCCGCACCGCTCGTAAGGAATTCCCTTCTCGTCGCAATACTCGATTAGCTTGTTCACACCAGCGACGCAGAACTGGGCCTTCTGAGAGCCGGGCCTGTAGTAGATGCCCGAGTGAATCACGCCGGAATTGTGGCCTGTCTGGTGGGCGGCCAGAACGTCTTCCTTCTCCAACACCACCGTTTTCACCCCTGGATGTTTCATGGCCAGGGTGCGGGCGGTGGACAGGCCTATGATGCCTCCGCCGACTATCGCCACGTCGTATTTTCCGTCAGCCATTGGGACCTCCTACGGACCCGTTTCCCTTGATTTCCTGGCTATTGAAGGGTGAAGGGGATGGACATCTCGTTGCAGATGTCCTTGAACCAGTCCACGACTTCCTGGTGGAGCGGTATTCCGTTGGCACGCCGCTCTATCACCGACTCGGCCTCTGGGAGACCGCCGTAGTAGACACGCTCGTGGCCCGGAGCAGGGGGTGTGTCTTTCAAGGTGACGAGAAAGTCGTCCATCAGGTTCTGGAAGTCGTCCAGCTCAGTGAACGCCTCGATGTTATAGGCAGCCACCATGTGGGCGAAGTTGGGCCTGCCAGGGAACATGCCGTAGCTGGTGCCGGAAAGAATGCCGCTGAGTATGTCCACCACGCAGGCCAAGCCGTAACCTTTATGAGAGCCGTTCTCCCGGGTGCTCCCCAAGGGCAGCATGTTGTAGGGACGCACCGGAACTGTGGGTTCGGTGAAGGGGGTCCCATGCTCGTCGGCGGTCCAGCCTGGATCCAGCATCGCCCCAAGCCTCATCGCTAAGCTTATCTTGTTGCCCGCTACGACGGTTGTCGCCGCGTCGAAGACGAACGGCGCTTCTTTTCCGGCCGGGGCGGCCACAGCAATGGGGTTGGTGCCCAACCTGGGCGCGGAGCCAAACGTGGGCACCATGCTGGCCGGAGACATGGTGACGCAAACGCCGATCATGTTGTGTTCGAGGGCCATCATGGCATGGTACGAAGCCATTCCCAGGTGGCGGCCGTTGTGAATGGTCACCATGCCCACTCCGGTGTTCCGGGCCTTTTCTATGGCGATGTTCATGGCCTTGGGAGTCACTATTATTCCATGCCCTCGATCCGAGTCTATGTTGGCGGTGGAGAGCCGCTCACGGACTATCCTCCAATCGGGCCGAGGATTGATTTCCCCGGAGTTGTAGCCGTCAACGTAGGTCCGGAGCATGTTGGACACGCCGTGGGTCTCTACTCCGCGCAGGTCTGCCATCACAAGCACGTCGGCTGCCAGCACAGCGTCCTCTGTGGGCACGCCTACTTTCTCGAAGATGGCCTGGACCGTACTCCTAAGTCCGGACTCCGGCACTCTTACCGCGTCCTCTTCGGCTACGTGAAACCTTTCAAGCATCAGGGCTCCTTTCCAGATAGGACGCCAAACCAGATTCCCAGAAACGTTCTGCCGTAAATACTACAACCGCACGGCTCCCTTGACAACGAACATTGTTTAGGCCGGGTCCGCAACGGCGCCGTTGAAATCCCTTCCGGCAGAGTATAGGCTTAAATCACTCCCCCCAGGAGGACGTCTGATGACAAACGCAGTTGTAGTGATAGACATGGTGAAGGGGTTCCTGGAACCCGGCCACAACCTCTACTGCGGCGACGCCTCCAGGCAGATAATCCCTAAAGTGGCCGAACTCCTACAACGAGAACAGGAAGCAGGCTCGTCCGTTCTGTTTGTGTGCGACCACCACCAGCCCGACGACCTGGAGTTCCAGATGTTCCCTCCTCACTGCATCATTGGGACTGAGGAAACGGACGTAATCGACGAGCTGGCTGGGTTCGTAGAACCTGGCGCCATCGTGCCCAAGAACCGGTATAGCGGGTTTTTCGGCACCGATCTGGAGGAGAGGCTGGCAGACCTGTCCCCTGAGAAGGTCATCCTGTGCGGGGTATGCACCGACATCTGCGTGATGCACACGGCGTCAGACGCCAGAAACCGGGACTACACGGTGGAAGTTCCCAGGGAATGCGTGGCCAGTTTTGATTCCGAAGCCCATGTGTGGGCCTTGCGTCACCTGGAGAAGATTCTAGGGGCCAGCGTCGTTGGCGTCGGTTAGTCCCGACCGCCGCCCACCGGACGGACAATCTCCAGCACGTCCCCGGCTTTTAACGTCACAGCGGGGTAGTCCTCTTTTTCCAGAACCTCTCCGTTGTAACCCACCGCCACGTGCTCCAGATTGACGTTGTAACTCAGCAGGAAGCTGATCAGGTCCAAATCGCCATCAACGTCTCTGGGCTTGCCATTCACTGTGAGGCTGATCATTGCCGCCCAGTCGCCCCGCGTGCCGGGACAGGCTCGGTGGGATTCCGAACTGCTTTTTCCATTGAGACCATGAGAGCCTTTGCAGCCTTCTCGGGACTGCCGACAGCCAGTACGGCACTTATGACTGCCACCCCGTGCGCGCCGCCGTTCATAACTTCTCCGACGTTACCGGTCGTCACCCCGCCGATGCCCAGGACCGGCAGACTGGACTTGGCCCGTACGTCCCGTATGAGTTGGGGGCCTGCCGTGGCGCCGCCGTCATGGGACGGGGAGCTGAATATGGTCCCGGCGATTAGAAAGTCAGCCCCGGCCCTCTCGGCCTCCGCGGCGCCCTGGGGATCGTGCACTGAGCGTCCGATCATAATGTGAGGCGCCAGCCTCCGGGCCGCCTCGACGGGCATGGCGTCCTCTCCCAGTTGGACACCGTCAGTTTCTGACGCCATCGTTATGTCCACCCGCTCGTTAACTATGAACAGCGCCCGACCCGATGTGACCTCCTTGAGCCGGTGCGCTAGCTCCAGCAGCCGTCCGCCGGGCATGTCCTTTTCTCTGAGTTGGACCATGTTAACGCCGCCATCCACGGCCCGCAGAACACGCTCCACGAGTTCATCGCAGCCACCGCTGCATAGTCGACGGTCTGTGACCAGGCACAGTGCAGGGAAAGGCAGGGGTTGGGCCACGGTTAGGTGGAAACCCCCATCGGCTGGGGCACATCCTCAGTGGGGCTGGAGGCGGCGGCGTAGGCCTGCTTGGGTATGCGGCCAGCCAGGTAAGCCATGCGGCCAGCTTCGACACCCTTCTTGAAAGCCTCTCCCATCTTGCCGGGATCCTGGGCTTGGGCGATGGCCGTGTTGACCAGCACCGCGTCGGCGCCCATTTCCAAAGCCTGGGACGCGTCGGATGGCACGCCCAGTCCGGCGTCCACGACTACGGGCACGCTGGCCTGTTCGATGATTATCCGCACCTCTTCCACAGTGTGAATCCCCTGGCCGGAGCCTATGGCGGAACCCAGGGGCATGACTGTGGCGCATCCGGCCTCCTCCAACCTCTTGGCCAGGACGGGGTCGGCATGGATATAGGGCAGCACGATAAACCCCTCGGCCACCAGCTTTTCGGCGGCTTCCAGAGTGCCTATGGGGTCAGGGAGAAGGTATTTGGGGTCGGGAATGACCTCCAGCTTCACCCAATTGGAGTTGGTGACGGAGCGGCCCAGCTTGGCGATGAACAGCGCTTCTTCAACCGTCCGGCATCCGGCGGTGTTGGGCAGAATCTGGTACTTGTTCCAATCGATGTAGTCCAGGATGGTCTTCTTGTTGGGGTCGTCCAGGTCAAGGCGGCGTATGGCGACTGTGACCATCTCCGTTCCCGACTGTTCGACGGACTCCACCATTTCCTCATTGGTGCGGTGGCGGCCCGTGCCGAGTATGAGCCGGGAACCGAATTCCTTGCCCGCGATGATTAGGGGGTCCTCCATGGCTGCCTCCCGTGAGACTAAAATCAAAAACCGCCAGGGGTCGCCTGGCGGCTGTGGCTTCCGGTTCCGCGTCTCCTCCCTTCGCCGGCATTACCCGGATCAGGTTTGGACGGTCGGTGACGAATCGGCCACCCTCTCAGCCTGGCTTCCCCAAGCTCCCGATTTTGAATATTGGACTGGGGCTTTGCTATCCATCACATTAGCACGGCGAGCGCCGCCAAGTCAACGAAAGGCACAGTAGTTTCTTGTCTCCCCACACGGTAAATGCTTCTATGCCACCCAACCACAAAAACCCGGAATAGTCTAAGAAAACGCAAAAACTGGCTGTTCATTTACCTTTACCCTCGTCAAATGACGCCTGTATACTGCCTGAATTATGCGCGTGGTCGGAGGGGGCCTTAGAGGCAGGCGTCTAAAAGGCGCAGCAGCCCCTGGGGTGAGACCCACCTCCGAGTTGGTGAGGGGAGCCATCTTCAACATCCTCGGCCCCCTGGACAGCAGCGCCCGCGCGGTGGACCTCTTCGCAGGGTCAGGGTCATTGGGAATTGAGGCCTTAAGCCGTGGAGTTGAATGGGTGGACTTCGTGGAACGACATCCGAGGCAGTGTGAGGTTCTCAAAGAGAACCTGGAGACCGTTGGCATGACCGGCAGCGCGAAAGTGCATTGCATCGACGTCGCCAAGGCCCTGCAAAACTTGGACGGCCCATATTCTCTGGTGTTGATGGACCCGCCATACAAGCTCCAGACGGTGGGCCAGGTCCTCGACGCTTTGGGAGATTCGGACCTGCTGGAGGACGACGCAGTCCTGGTGGTGGGACATTCCAAGAGATTGGCCCTGGAAGACCGCTACACCAACGTAGAAAGAACCAGCAGCCACCGATACGGAGACAGCATGGTGGACTTCTTCTTGAAAGGAGGGCGTTAAATGGCCGTTGCCCTATATCCTGGCTCCTTCGACCCGGTTACCCTTGGGCACGTCGACGTAGCCACACGGGCATCGAACATCTTCGAAAAAGTAATAGTCGCAGTTTATGACACGCCCAGCAAACGGCTCATGTTCAACACCGAGGAGCGAGTCGAGCTGTTCCGCGGGGCAGTACACCACATACCCAACGTGGAGGTTAAATCCTTTAGCGGCCTGGTCGTCGAAGCAGCCAGGCGCCTCGGCGCTAAAGCCATTGTAAAAGGACTTCGCCGCGGTTCGGACTTCGAGTATGAGTTTGAAATGGCCTTCATGAACAAGAAGCTGGCGCCCGATGTGGAGACCGTTTGCCTTATGGCCAGCTTGCAATATCACTACGTCAGCTCAAGCCTTTTGAAGGAAGTAATAGGGCTGGAGGGGGACGTGTCCAATCTGTTGCCAACCCACGTGATTGATGCCGTAAGAGCCAAACTTGATTCCTGACCTTAGAAGCCTTATGTCAATTCAAACAAGGAGTCGGACATGGACATAACCAACATCATCGATAGACTTGAAGCTTTGGTGGAGACCTCTAAGAGGATGCCGGGCACCAAGGCGCGGATGGTAGAGGAAGACAAGCTTCTCAAGCTGGTGGAGCAGCTAAGGCTGGCCATTCCCCAGGACATGCGCGCCGCCCAGGAAGTCATAGAAAAGAAGGACTCCATCCTGGCCCAGGCACAGATAGAAGCCCGCAAAATCAGGAATGAGGCCGAAGACGACTACGCAGCCAAGCTGGACCAGAACGAGATGATGGTTACGGCGCGCCGCCAGTCAGAAGACATCCTGGCCGAGGCCGAGCAGAAGGCCAGCCGAATGGTTGATCACGCTGACATCGAGTCCCGGAGGACCCGTGCAGACTCCGACGCATACGTCATCGAGTCTCTCAAGAACCTGGAGCGGGAAGCGACCCAGATTCTGGGGTCCGTCAGGAAAGGGATCGACAGCCTTTCCAGTGCAGTCCAAGTATAATCCACCACGCACTGCTCTAAGAGGAATCATTATTCAGAGGCATTCAAAGCCTCCCCGCAACTGTTTCGCGGGGAGGCTTTCATTTCCCCTACGGTGACCAGGGTCGGCCCTGCATCGGAGTGGTGTATAATGGCCGTGAGCCTCAGTCACAACTCCGAAATGGCCTTCAACCGCCAGGAATAGAGGGCGCCCTTGGCCCTGAAAAACCGCGACGACTCCGGAACTCTCCCCATGTTGATGCCAAGCGACAAGCCGTTGTTGATGATTATCGACGGCCACGCCCAGGTGCACAGGGCGTACCACGCCATTAGCGTCAGACAACAGCTCACCGTGGGGAAGACCGGCGAGGACGTCACCGCAGTGTATGGGTTCGCTAACGCCTTTCTCCGTGCTGTCCAGGAATGGTCTCCCACCCACTGCGCCATCGCCTTCGACCTGCCGGCTCCCACGTTTAGAAGCGTGAAGTTTCCCGCTTACAAGGCTCACAGGCCATCCACTCCACCGGAGCTTCGCCACCAATTCGACCGTGTGCGAGAACTTATGCAGGCCTTCAAAGTGCCGATATTCCAACACGAGGGTTTCGAGGGGGACGATGTAATCGGGACCCTGGCCAGAGCCGCTGAACAGCAACAAATCGAAACTGTAATTCTGACTGGGGACACCGACACCTTCCAGTTGATTTCACCTTGGGTGCGCGTGGTCCTCCACTCGATTCAAGACCGGAAGGTGTACGGCGAGTCCGAGGTACGAGCCCGCTTCGGCGGTTTGACGCCCGACCAGCAGCCAGATTTCAAGGCCCTCAAGGGCGACACGTCGGACAACATTCCAGGCGTTCCGTCCATCGGTGACAAGACCGCCATCAAGTTGGTCCTGGAGCACGGCAGCGTCGAGAACATATACGACCATCTCGACCAAATCGAGCCGGCCAGGGTGCGAGAGGCCCTGCGGGAACACAAAGACGCCGCCTTTCTGAGCAAGGACCTGGCCACCATAGTCCGAGACGCCCCGGTCAATCTGGACCTGGAAGAGTGCCGTTTCTGGCAATATGACCGGAAGGACGTAATAGAGCTATTCAGGCAGTTCGATTTCAGCAACGCCATTGCCTCCAGGGTGCCCGATCCAGACCGGCCGGCAACAGCGGTGGAAGAACTTGCTCCCAAGGTCTCGGGGCCAGAGGCCACTGATTACTCTGTCGTAGACACCCGGGAGAAGCTGGAGGCACTGGTCGCTGAGCTGTCTGCCGCTGAATGGTTCGCATTCGACACCGAGACCACCGCTCTCGACCCCATGAAGGCTGAACTTGTGGGACTCAGCTTCTCCACGGCGCCGGGCAAGGGTTCGTACGTGCCGGTGGCCCACCAGGAAGGGGAGCAGCTTACCCTAGAGGAAGTTCTACCCGCCTTACGGCCCGTGCTGGAGTCTCCCAACGTGGGAAAGGTCGCCCATAACGCCAACTACGACCTGAGCGTCCTGGCCAACCACGGAGTCAAGGTCGCCAACGTGGACTTCGACACCATGGTCGCCGCCCACCTGATGGGGCGAAAGGCCATCGGCCTCAAGAACCTGGCCCTGCAAGTCCTCGATGTAGAGATGGAAGAAATCACGGAGCTTATAGGGACAGGACGAAAACAGGTCACCTTCGATAAGACGCCGATAGACCGGGCTGCTGTCTACGCAGCCAAGGACTCCGACGTAACCGGCAGGTTGCGTTCATTTTTCGACCAGCAGTTGAAACAGGAAGGCATCTGGGAACTGTTCTCTGACGTGGAGATGGCCCTGGTGCCCGTTCTCGTGGACATGCAGCGCAACGGAATCGGCCTCGACGTAGGCTCTCTCCACGAGATGTCCCGGGACCTCGCCCAGCATCTGCGGCGGGTGGAAGAAGCCATATACGACTCCGTGGGCCACACAGTCAACATCAATTCCCCGCAACAGCTAAGCGACCTGCTCTTCAACGAGCTTCAGCTTCCCAAGACAAAACGGACCAAAACGGGAGGGTACACCACCGACGCCAACGCTCTGGAGGCATTGAGAGGCGCCCACCCGGTCATAGACGGGGTGCTCGAGTACAGGCAGCTTTCCAAACTCAAGTCCACCTACGTGGACTCGCTTCCTGAGCTTATCAACCCCCACACTGGCCGAATACACACGTCATACAACCAGACAGGTTCGTCCACAGGTCGGATTTCGAGCAGCGACCCCAACCTACAGAACATTCCGGTTCGCACCGAGTTGGGACGTCAAGTGCGAAAGGCGTTCGTCGCGGAGAACGTTCCGGAGTGGACCCTCCTCTCCGCCGACTACTCCCAGATTGAGCTGAGAGTGCTGGCACACCTGTCCCAAGACTCGGCTCTGTTGGAAGCCTTCAACAGGGGTGAGGACATCCACTCGGCGACGGGGGCCCTGATGTACGACGTTCCCATCGACGACGTAACCTCGGACATGCGCCGCATTTCGAAGGTCCTCAACTTTGGCGTCATATACGGACTTTCCCCCTTCGGCATCTCCCAGCAAACGGAGTTCACCCCCGACGAGGGCCAGAAGTTCATCGACAACTACTTCTCCAAATACCCTGGAATCAGGGACTACCTGGACTCGGTGAAACAGGAAGTTCGGGAGAACGGATACGTCGCCACGCCGCTTGGCAGGCGACGATACATACCTGAGATAAACGCTTCCAATTTCAACGTGCGCCAGGGAGCTGAAAGGGCGGCTGTGAACATGCCCATACAGGGAGGCGCCGCGGACATCATGAAGCTGGCCATGATCAAGGTGCACAAGAGATTGGGCAAGTCGGGGTTGCGTACCAGGCTCCTCCTCCAGGTGCATGACGAGCTCATTTTTGAGGCGCCCATGGACGAGTTGGACGCCGTGACCAACCTGGTCACGGAGGAAATGTCCAACGCCATGGCCATGTCCGTGCCGCTGAAAGTTGACGTCAAGACCGGCCCTAACTGGGGAGACCTGGGACAAACCGACTAACCGTTCGCAGATTCCCTGGGAATCCCCTAAAACAGCCTTGACATCCCGTTCTTTGGCTGTCTTATCCTTGGTTCACCTTATGTTCGCACACCTCCACGTCCATACTGAATTCAGCCTTCTGGACGGCGTAAGCCGCATCCCCAAGCTGGTTGCCAAGGCCAAAGAGTTGGGTATGGACTCACTGGCGATCACCGACCACGGCGCCCTCTATGGGGTCGTCGAGTTCTACACAGCCTGCAAAGAAGCCGGCATCAAGCCCATCATAGGCTGCGAGGTGTACCTAGCCCACAACAGCCGCCATGAACGAGGGCCGTCGGAGCGCAGCCCCTATCACCTGACCGTGCTTGCCAGGAACAACCAGGGCTACAAGAACCTGGTAAAGCTGGTTACCGCCGCCCACATGGAAGGCCAATACTACAAGCCTCGAATTGACAAGGAATTGCTGGAGCAACACGCCGATGGACTAATCATCTTGTCCGGATGCCCGACGGCTGAAGTGCCCAGATACATATCCGAAGGACGCATCGAGGACGCCGAGAACGCCGCGCTCTGGTACAAAGAATTGGTGGGGCCAGACGGGTTCTTCCTGGAACTGCAACGCCACGATCACGTGGAGGAGCTTCCGGCCATCAACGAAGCCCTGGTCGAGATGAGCGAGAAGCTGGACATCCCTCTGGTGGTGACCAACGACTGCCACTATGTGGAGAAAGAAGACTCATACCTGCAGGACGTTCTCATCTGCATCCACACCGGCACAACCGTCCAGGACGAGAAGCGCCTCAAGATGGAGGACGATTCCTACTACTTGAAAAGCGGCGAGGAAATGGCCGCCGACTTCCCTGATTTCCCCGAAGCCATAGAAAACGCCAGGCGCGTTGCGGAGATGTGCAACGTCACCTTGGATATGGGGGAACTGCACCTTCCCACGTACCCTGTCCCGGACGGCATGGACTCCGACGAATACCTCGCCCAGATAGCCCAGGAGGGTTTCAGGGCGCTCTATCCCCGGCCCAGTGATGAGGCCGTTCAGCGCTTGGAATACGAGCTCGACGTCATCAAGCAGACCCAGTTCGCCAACTACTTCCTGGTGGTCTGGGACATCATTTCCTTCGTGAGGGAGAGGCAATTGGTGCTGGGAGTCAGGGGCAGCGCCGCCGCCAGCCTGGTGCTCTATTGCCTCGGCGTGACCCAGGTGGACCCCCTGGAACACAGGCTTGTCTTCGAGCGCTTCCTGAACATCGAGCGCAAGGAGATGCCCGACATAGACATGGACTTCCAGGACGATCGACGGGACGAAGTCCTCCAATACGTCACCGAGCGATACGGGCAGGACCGGGTCGCCCAGATCATCACCTTCGGCACTCTAGGCGCCAAAGCGTCCCTGAGGGACGTGGGACGCAGCCTGGGGATGACCTACGCCGACGTCGACCGTGTTGCGCGACTCGTCCCCTTTAAGGCCAGGACTCTGGAAGACGCCCTGGCCGCAACTCCCGAACTCCGTGAGCTACGGGAATCTGACGAGGCCATAAGAAACCTGATAGAGACCGCCATGGGACTGGAAGGCACTGTGCACCACGCCAGCACCCACGCGGCCGGTGTAGTCATTGCCAGCGAGCCTCTCACCGAGTACCTGCCCCTGCAGAAAGCCGTTCGAGGCGACAGCCCCGGTTCGCTTGCCATGACCCAGTACGCCATGGACCCGGTGGCCAAGCTGGGCCTGTTGAAAATGGACTTCCTGGGGCTCACCAACCTCACCATATTGGACCGGGCCGTCAAGATGGTGGAGGAGACCCGGGGAATCAAGATAGACATTTACAGGCTCCCGCTGGACGACCAAAAGACTTTCGAGCTTCTCTCTTCCGGGAACACTTCCGACGTGTTCCAACTGGAGAGCGCCGGAATGCAGCGCTACATCAAGGAGTTGAAACCCTCGTCTCTCGCCGACATATCGGCCATGATAGCCCTCTACCGCCCAGGGCCTATGGAGCACATCACCACTTTCATTGAAGCCAAGCATGGACGCGCCAGGGTAAAGTACCCGCACCCCAGCATGGAGGACATCCTGGAAGAGACCCACGGCGTCATCGTGTACCAGGACCAAGTGCTCCTGATTCTCCAGGCCTTCGCCGGATACTCGCTGGGAGAGGCCGACATCGTCCGCAAGGCGATGGGGAAAAAGATACCGGAACTCATGGCCCAGGAAAGAGAAAGTTTCGTGGCCGGAGCCATGGGCAAGGGATTCAGTCAAGGGTTGGCTCAGGAAGTCTTCAACCTGATTGAGCCCTTCGCAGGATACGCGTTCAACAAGGCCCATAGCGTAAGCTATGCTCTCATCTCATACTGGACAGGGTATTTCAAAGCCAACTACCCGTTGGAATACATGGCGTCGGTGCTGAATTCTCGCCTGGACCACCCGGAACGCACAGCCAACGCCGTAAGCGAATGCTTCCGCATGGGGATTCCCGTCCTTCTCCCAGATGTCAACACCAGCGGAGTCCACTTCTCCATCACGAAAGACAGTAGGGGTGTCCCGGGACTTAGCTTCGGACTGGCTGCAATCAAGAACGTCGGAGAAGGAGCCGTCAGGCCCATCGTCGAGGAGCGCACAGTCGGAGGCCCATACGAGTCCATTGAGGACTTCTGTGGGCGGGCGGACTTGAGGGGCCTGAACCGCCGCACCCTTGAGAGCATGATTAAGGTGGGAGCTTTGGACAGCCTGGGGAACCGGGGAGCGGTCTTGAACTCCCTAGACCAGATTCTTTCCCTGTCCCAGGCTGAGTCCAACCGCAAAGCCGCGGGTCAGTCCAGCCTGTTCGACGACCATCCTGAGATGGAAGCTTCCGGAACGGCGCTCACCGTCAACATGGTTGGCGACGACGTGCAGGCCAGCGAAAAGGTGGCCTGGGAGCGGGAGCTTCTGGGAGTCCCGTTGACAGAGAACCCGTGGAAAGCCGCCGTCAACGTACAGGGCGACGACATCATCACGTCCCAGGACAAGCTGGACGCCGACGTCGACGGCCAAAACGTAAAGGTGTTGGGACAGGTGTCGTCGGTGTCGCGGCGCTACACCAAAGACCAGCGGGCCTTCGCCGTGGCCACCCTTGACCTCGTTTACGGCAGGGTAGAAGTCATTGCCTGGCCCGACGTGCTGGAGAGAACAAGCTCCCTATGGGAAGAAGGCTCGCTTCTTCTGATAAACGGAAGGGCCAAGGCCCGTGGGGACGAGATTTCGATTCATTGCAACACAGCCGAGCAGTTTAACATGAGCGCTTCCGAACAGGCGCCGAAAGTGGAACAACCATTGCCTCCCGAACGACCCGCCGTCCAAGAGACCGCCCCTGAATACACGTCCCCTGCCGCCCCGTCCAACGGCAACGGCTCCTCCAACGGGAATGGGCGTGTTGGGACCCTGATAATGGTGTCTATGACTGAGACCGACAACCCAGAAGAAGACACCCACCTGCTCCGGGAAGCCATACGGACTATGTTGGAATACCCGGGCGCTGACAAGGTCCAACTGGAGATAGCCACCCAGGGCAAGAAAGTGCTCATGGATTTGCCGATGTTCACCATCGGCTACGAAGAGGAACTAGGCTCACGCCTGGAATCGCTGCTCGGTGAAGGATCGGTCCGGGCGGAACAGCCGGTCGCCTAAGCCCTAAGGGCTCGAATCGCGTGGCTCCGCTCCATCTCCAACAGGGCTTCCTTCTGGTCCAACCCGCCACCGTAACCATGCAGCGACCCGTTGCTGGCCACGATTCTATGGCAGGGTATCACGACGGCAATCCGGTTCCTGGCCATAGCCTGACCGGCAGCCCGAGCGGCTCCGGGCCGACCTGCCTCCGCAGCCAGCCATGCGTAGCTGCGGGTCTCACCCATGGGAATGGCTAGACAGGCCTCCCAAGCCGCCTTGTGGAACGACGGCGCGCCTTCCAAGTCCAGCATTAACCCAGAGAAGGCTTGCGGGCGTCCTTCAAAATATTCGCCGAGCACTGTCCACAGCCCAGCCAACGCTTCCGGGCAAGGATCGGATGACGGGATGTCCGGTCCCAAGTCCTCGACCGCCTCGCACGCCGACCGGCGGAAGGTGAGGCGTCGAATGCCTTTCTCGGACGCCAAGCCAGCCGCCCAACCGATAGGAGTTTCCGTTACGTCGTAGTAGACTTTCGTCATAGTCCGTTAACGATAGACGCAGGCGCCAACCAAGTCAATGACTTTTTGGCAGGAGCCGGGCTCTGATGTAATCCGGTAGCGGACAATTGGCGTATGATTATATTGTTATGAAAAAGATTTTTCTTACGGCAATGCTCATTACCCTTACGGTCCTGGCGGCTGCTTGTGGCGGCCGGGAAGCCACATCCACTCCTCAGCCTACAGACGCCCCGTCTCCTACAGCTACACTTACACCTACCGCGACCCCTCTGCCTACACCAATAGCGGACACGTCCAAGCTGGGCCCCAAAGCCGCCGAAATCACAAAGATTGACGGCTGGATAAACTCCGACCCCCTTCTAATCAGCGAGCTCAAGGGCAAGGTAGTGTTGATCGACTTCTGGACATACACCTGCGTCAACTGCATACGCACCCTGCCTTACCTAAGGGACTGGCACGCCAAGTACGCCGACCACGGGTTGGTGATGATCGGCGTTCACACCCCTGAGTTCGAGTTTGAGAAGGACTTTGCCAATGTCAAGAAAGCCGTGGAGGACTTCGAAATTGAGTGGGCGGTTGCGCTGGACAACGAGTACGGCACCTGGAGGGCATACGAAAACCGCTACTGGCCCGCCAAGTATATAATCGACCACAATGGCGTCGTACGGTACACCCACTTCGGCGAAGGGAAATACGCCGAAACCGAAGAGACGATCCGCGGGCTTCTTCAACAGGCGGGCTACGACCTGTCCCAGGTCGAAATAGAGCTGCCTGAAGACCAGAAGAGGGACCAGGAATACTTGGACAACCGTGGAAGAGGCGTAACAAGGGAGCTGTATGCCGGATGGGACAGAGGTTACAGGGACGCCTTGTACGGTTTCGGGGGTTACATCGCGAATCCCGAATACTATGACTCAGCGGACTCGATTGCGACGTATTCCGACCCCGGGACATACCGTGAAAACATGCTCTACCTGATCGGGGAGTGGTACGCAGGGAAAGAGGAGATCGTCCATCCAAGGGAAACAACCGGCTATGAGGACTCGGTGTTCCTGCGATTCAATTCCAAGAGCGTAAACGTTGTCTTCAAACCCAGGTCGGAAGGCGAGGTCGCTCAAGTGCTGGTCACTCTGGACGGGCAACCCCTGAATGAGACCAACAAAGGGGTCGACGTGATAATCGGAGAGGACGGGCAGAGCTACATCAACGTGGACGAGCCGCGTATGTACGCCGTGGTCGAGGCGGACGAATACGGTTCCCACGACCTGCGACTGAGCTCCAACGACGTGGGACTGTCCATATTCGCCTACACCTTTGGGGTCTATGAGGCAGGAATTTAAGGGCTCCCCATGGACCGCATCACCTGGAAAGCCTTTCCCGCAGCCCTCCTGGTCGTCGCCGGTGTGTTGGCCTCCGCCTGCGCTTCAGAGGAAACGGCCACTCAACCGCCTCCGACCCAGACCCAGCCGCCTCCAACCGAGGAGCAGCCAACGGAGGTCACGGACCAGCCCATACTCCTGAGTGAGGAAGCGTTCATAGTCACCAGAGGACCCATCTCCCCGGACGGCCTGTGGGCCATATTCGCCACGCCCGACCTGGGGCTGGGACCCAA
>DAOUJI010000071.1:0-21941 GCA_034422875.1 Dehalococcoidia bacterium
GTGAGATACTCTCCCTCTGAGTCGAACACGGTCAGCCGGTTGGCTCCCCACTCGGCCACGTAGACGTCGCCGTCCTTGTCGATGGCCACTCCCGCGGGCCTGCTCAGTTCCCCTTCCTCCGCTCCGGGCTTGCCGAAAGAGGCCAGGAACTTGCCGTCGGGGGTGAACTTCTGCACACGGTCGTTCTTCCAATCGGCCACATAGACGTCGCCGGCATTGTCCAGGGCTATACCCCAGGGCAGGATGAACTGGCCCTCGCCGGAGCCGTAAGACCCCCATTTGTGGAGGAACTTGCCGTCCTTGGTGAACACCTGCACCCTGTGGTTGCGGCTGTCCACTACGTATAGGTTGTCATCCTTGTCAAACTCCAGCCCGGAGGGGCCGTTAAGCTCGCCGTCGCCCGCCCCTCGGGTCGGGTCCACTTTCCGCAGGTAATAGTTGAAGGCGAGCCCCTGGGTGTTGGGTATAGGGACTATCCCGTCCCGATGGTCTCCTTCCACCGAGGAGGCCGGGTCCCAACCGCCCAGGTAGTTGCCTTCGCTGTCCCACTTGAAGATGCGGTTGGTGTAGTCGTCGCAGACGTACACTACTTCCTGGCTGTCGACGGCGACGGAGGCGGGCATTGGGCATTGCGCCTCCCCAAAGTCCGTCCCACGGTCCTCCCAAATGAACCGATGGTCCATTGTACACTTGGTCAGTCCCTGAAGGGGAAGGAACTCGAAGCCTTTGCTAATCACGTACATGGCGCCCTCAGAACCGAAAGCGAAGTCGGTCGGACGCAGGAAGTTCCTCCCTCCTCCTCGGCCTGCTCCTAGCGTGTACCCGTAGTTGTAGACCCGGTCACGAACGTAAGTTGTCAGCATTGCGGCCTCCCATAGTCGCGTCAGCCGCCTGACGCGGATGGTTCCGGTTGTCGGGGCGTCCTACGCGAACTGGTATTCCCTGGAAGATACGATAAGAGCCAGCATGTCCCCAATCCGGCGGGACGAGGCGGCTTCCGCGGCCTCGCCGTCCCAGCTCAAGGCTCCGTCCCGCTCGGCCAGGTTGATCAACTGTTCCCGCGTCCCCTCTCCTACCTCGATAGGGCCAATCAGGTCCAGGCAGCTGTCTACGAACTCGGTAGGCGACAGCTCTCCCTGAGACTTGATTCGGCCGATGATGGACCGGACTCCCGGGAATTGGATGTTGGAGAATGCTTCCGCTGCGAAGTTGATGCGCCGCACCAACGACCCGCTGTCTATCCACTCGGGCCCGTAGTGCCACCCCTCCACGCTGGGCGGGTTGAGCAGGTTCTGGCCCATGTACTCGCACTCCCGGGCCATGTCTTCCAGGCCGGGCCTGGGGTAGCGGAAGTCGCCCACCATCCTGGTGACGCCAGCCACCACCTCTGCCGGGCTCTTGACCCTCTGGAACCTGGCTTCCTTGAAGAAGTCAGAGTTGAGAAGCTGTCGCATGGTGACGCGCATGTCGTACCCGGAGGATACGAAGGAGTCGGCGATGATGTTGACCGCTACTGGGTCTTTCGGGGGCGTGTGCAGCCATGCCGGCACCTGGACCTCGTCGGCCACGAAGAAGTTGTACAGGTGGCGGGCGATGAACCGGGCCGTGGCGGGCTGCCTGACGACGATGTCTATGATGTCTTCTCCGTTGAAGCGGCCCCGGTGTCCCAGGAAATGCTTCTCTGTGTCGTCGTGGTCTTTTTCGTTGTAGACGAAGGGCCAGTTGAAGCGGTTGAAGGGACCTCGAGGCAGCTTGGGGCCTATTGTCCAACCTGTGAAGGCCCGGGCGCACTCGAATACGTCTTCTTCAGTGTAGTTGCCCTGGCCCATAGAGAAGAGCTCCAGAAGCTCTCTGCCCCAGTTCTCGTTGGGCTGGTCCTTGTGGTTGTAGTTGTTGTCCAGCCAGAAGATCATCGCCGGGTTCTTGGCCAGCGCCACCAGCAGGTCGCGGTAGTTGCCCAGACCCATGTCCCTGAACAGGTCGTACTGACGCTGCATCTCCGGCGGACCGTCTATCTTGTTGTTGCCTGTGGCGAAGACGGTGTGCCAGAAGAGGGCCATCTTCTCTTCCAACGGCCTCTGGGTGACCATGAAGTGGTAGATCATATAAGACGAGGCTCCCGGAGGCGCCTGGGGGTTGACCGTGTCCGGATGCGCCCGGAACAAAATCTCCCTGTCGATGTGCGGAATCCCGAATTTATCGGGGTCCACCAACTCTTCCACGACCTGCTCGTAGCCAATCGCCGTTAGAGCTTCAAGCTCGTCGCGGTTGGCCCCGAAACCGGCTCGCCTCATCAGGTGGGCCATCAATGCAATGTTCTCGTCTACCATAACAACCTCCTGAGTGCTGCTTTTGGAGGGGAAAAGGGGAAGCAGGTCAATTGTATGCGTCGCAAGCGTTCTGGTCAATCGCAACAAGCGTGGATGGAGAACCAGGGCAGAGACCACTCTGACGTGACCGGATCGGCTCCCGTATCCCTAGCGGGCGCGGGGGTTTAGAGCGTCGTTGAGGGCGTCACCCAGCAGGTTGAAGGCGAATATCAGGATGGTGACGGCCCCGACTGGGAAGAGCAGCAAGTGCGGGTCGGAGCGCAGCACTCCAATGTTGCCGTTCTCGAATATCATCACGCCCAGGCTCGGCGTGGGCGGCTGAATTCCGATGCCCAGCCAGCTCAGAATAATTTCCGCTCCCGCGGCGGCGCCCATTCCCATTGACACAAGCACTATCACCGGACTAATCACGTTGGGAAGTATATGTATGCCCAGGATTCGTCGGGCGGGCGCGCCAACGGCCTGAGCCGCTTCCACGTACTGGTTCTGCTTAATCTGAAGCACCTGGCCTCTGACCAGCCTTTGCATCCCCACCCAGCCAAAGGCTGAAAGGGCCCCGAACACAACCAGGTAGTCGGGAATTCCCAACCGCACCAGGTCTGTTCCTCCCAGGTCGCGGACCCACTCGACCACCCTTGGGCGGAGTGTGGCCGCGACGATGAGCACCAGCAGTATGTCAGGGAAGGAAACGAACACCTCCCCGACACGGTTGATTAGGGAATCGGCCCACTTCCCGAAATAGCCCGCCGCCAGTCCCAAGCCGAGGCCGAGGAACAATGAGCCGGTGACTATGGACAACACCGTAATGATGACGGTGGTCCTCAGGCCATAGATGATGCGGGTCAGCATGTCCCGTCCGGCCCGGTCCGTTCCCAGGGGATGCTCCCAGGACGGAGCTTGCTTGACGGCGGTCAGGTCGACTTCCCTGTAGTCGTAGGGCGTGACCCAGGAGGCCAGGGCGCCCGCGATGTAGAAGACCAGAATCACGACGAGACAGGCAATCCCCACCTTCTTTTTAAGGAACCTGCGGAGGGAATTGGACCAGAGGCTGGAGCCCCGTCTCTCGCTCTCGAAGGTCAGTTCTATCTGGTTGACGGCCAACTGCGATTTCTCCCGAGGACTAATATCTGATGCGCGGGTCTATGAATCGGTATCCTATGTCGACGAACAGGTTGGCCAGAACGAACCCCGTGGCGATTATCAGTGTAATTGCCATGATGATGGGGTAGTCCCGCGAGAAGAAGGACTCTATGGCAAGGCTGCCCATGCCTGGAATGCCAAAGTAGAACTCAGTGATGAAGGACCCGGTCACTAAGGTGGCCAGGGACATGCCTGTAAGGGTGAAGAGTGGTATCAGGGCGTTGCGCAGGATGTGGCGGTGGCGTACGACGAACTCGTGCAGCCCCTTGGCCCTGGCCGTGCGAACGAAGTCCTGGGACACCACGTCCAGTGTTGAGGCCCTGGTGATGCGGGTCACCGCCGCTATGCCGGGAATCCCCATAACCATGGCGGGAAGGATGATTCGCACGTCGAAAAACCCTCCCCAACCGCTCACTGGAAGCAGGTCCAGTTTCAGGGAGAACAAGATGAGCAGCCCCGGAGCCGTCAGGAATATTGGCACGGACATGAACATCAGGGTCACAGCGACTGTTGTCGTGTCCAGCCAGCTTCCCTGTTTCAGCGCCGCGAAGAACCCCAGTGGTATGCCCAAGCCCAGGGAAACAATCATGGCTGCGATGGCAAGCTGGGCAGAGGTCCACATCCGTTTGGGCAGCAGCTCCTCTACGGTGCGGCCCCGGTAGCGGAAGCTCTCGCCCATCTCGCCCTGGAAGAGGTCCTTGACGTAGATGCCGTACTGGACCAGGATGGGCCTGTCCAGTCCCTGTTGTTCCCTCAGCCGTTCGACAGCTTCCGGGTTGTTGTATTGACCCAGCAGGACCTGTACAGGGTCTCCAGGCCCGACCCTGGTCAATACGAAGGTAATGAGGGAAACCACCAGGAGCAGGACGGGAGTCCACAGCAGGCGTCTGACGACGTAGACCCAGAGGTTTTCCCCGATTTGACCTACCTCCGTCCCCGGGCGGGGTTGCTATTCAGTGAAGTAGACGAACCGCAGTTTGGGAATGATCAACTGGGTCAGATGGTAGCCCTTCACGTTGGGTTTAATCAGCACGTACTGCTCGCCGCTGTTCCACAATGGTATCCAGGGGGCGTCATCAAGAATCATCTGCTCGATCTGACTGTACAGTTGGAACCTGCGCGCCTGGTCAGACTCGATCCGCGCCTCTTCCAGCAGCCGGTCAACGTCAGGGTTGGAGTATGCGGTGTGGTTGTTGGAGCTCTCGCTGTGGAAGAGCAGGTCGAGGAAGTTCTCAGGATCGGGGTAGTCGGCGATCCAGCCGATTTCGAACATTTCGAAACGCCGCTTCACCAGGTCCTGCAGGTAGGTGGCGAACTCGGTCTGCAGGACTTCCACCTCGATTCCCAGGTTGGTGCGCCACATCTCCAGAATGACTTCCATGTCCAGCGTCAGGTTGGCCCCGAAGCTGCCGGCCGTGGTCAGAATGATCGGCTTGTCGAAATTCTCCAACTCCGGGCCGTATTTGGACTCTGCCAACAGCCGTTGCGCCCTCTCAGGATCATATCCGTATCCCTGGACGGACTCGCTGAACCCCGGGAACCCAGGCGGCAGAATGCCCTTGGCCGGCACCACCAGTCCCGCCAAGACAGTGTGAGCGATAGTGGCTTTGTCGATGGCCAGGTTCAAGGCTTGCCGCACCTTGGGGTCGTCGAAGGGCGGCTCGTTCACGTTCATCCCAATGTAGTTGGTGCTGAAGGACGGAGGCGCTTCCACCAGTTGGGGATTGAGGGGGTCCGAGGGGTCCAAAACCCGGTCCAGGTCCGCTATCCCCACTCCCGTCAGGTGGATCTCCCCGTTTTCATACATGAGCATCGATGTGCCGCCGCTGAGAATGAACCTCACTTCGGCCAGATGCGCGGCGCCAAGGTGGTAGTCGGGGTGTTTGGCCAGGACCAGCTCTTCTCCAGGCACATAGCTTTCGAGTATGAACGGCCCTGTGCCGTTGGGTTCACGGAACCACCGCCTCCCGGTCTCCACGTTTTCCCTGTCCAGGACGAAGGCCGATGGATAGGTGAGCTTGGCCAGGAAGTAGGACTTGGCGGAGTCGATGGTTATTTCCAGAGTGTGTTCGTCGATGACACGCACGCCGGACACCTCGTCGGCGTCGCCGTTCAACCTCTCGTTGAATCCTACGATGTCACCCAGGTACTGGTCGGCTACGGGCGCTGCGGTCAGCGGGTTTGCGACTCTTTCGATGGACCACTTGAAGTCCTGGGCCGTTACAGGCTTGCCGTCGTGGAACACGGCGTCCTGCCTCAAATGGAATGTGTACACCGTTCCCCCGTTGGTCACATCCCATCTCTCGGCCAGGTCGGGAACGATGTTCAGGTCCGGGCCAATGGTGACCAGCCCTCCGAAGACTTCGATGATCACCGTAGCTGATGTTGCGTCGGTGGTCAGGTGGGGGTCCAGCGTCGGCGGGTCGGACCACAGACGGGACAGCGTCCCCCCTTCTACGGGCGTAGTGCCTCCCGAAGAACTGGCGACTGTGGGGCGGCGGGTGGCGGTGGGTTCCGGCGCCTGGGCCGTGGCCCCGCTGGTCGGCGTGGGAACGACGGTGGTCCCGTTTTCACCTTCACCGGAGCCCCGTCTGGAAGGTTCACTGCATGCCGCTCCGGCCATTAGCATAAGGGCCGCAGCCAACAGAAACACCTTCCACCATATCGTTGTAAAGGACCCGTGTTTGAGAAACCTGGTGAAGGACATTTTTGAATTGTTGCCGGAACTGTTGGAGTATGTGTCTAGTCTGCCAGTCATTGTAGTTATTACCGCCCTTTATTTCAATTCTGCCCCGTCGCGCCGTCTTGGGAACATGCTGGGTGATGCCTTGACACCTTCAAGAGCCGATAACTATTCTAATTCTCACCTGAACCCTTTATTCGCGGCCCTTGCGATGAATCTGTTCCGCCGTTTCTGTCTTCAATTCACTCTACGCTCCCTCTTGTGGGCTGCGTTGGTCCTAGTGTTCGTGGCGGGAGCGGCCTGCTCCGGGAGCCGGGACGGGGCCAACGGCGAGTCCGGCGCGTCGTCCGAACCATCCGCTCCTCCCACCGGAGAGTCATCCCTGCTGTGGGAAGCCTGGAACCTAATCAACACTTCCTACGTGGACGCGATTGGACTGGATTCAATAGATGTCGCGGGGTCTATGATACTGGGGATGTTGGACGCCGCCAACAAGTCCCCGTACCCCTTCCTGGTGGAGTTGCCGGACGTGGAAACTGACCTGCCCGACTTCGTTCCCTCGGACTTGGCCGACGTGTGGAAGGCTTGGACGCTTCACCGTCAAACATGGCCCGACCTGGACAGCAGCCTTGTGGCTCACGGCGCCGTCAGAGGGCTCCTGGGCGCCCTGGACGACTCCAGCGTGTTCCTTCTGGAAAAGGAGGCCTACGCACAGGAACTGGAGAGATTGGCTGGGACCTACGAGGGAATCGGCGCTTTCGTGCAACTGGTCGACGACCGCATAGTCCTGGTGCCCATGCAGGGCAGCCCGGCCCTTGCTGCGGGTCTTCAAGAAGGCGACGTTCTCCTGGAGGTTAATGACACTCCGGTGGAGGGACAAACGTTGCAGGAAGTGGTGGACCAGGTGCGCGGTCCGGTGGAGACTAGAGTCAATCTGCTTGTTGAGAGAGAGGGTCAAGACGCCCCTCTGGAAATACAGGTGTTTCGAGGCGACATTGGAGTCGTTTCCATGTCCCGGAGGCTTCTGCCTGGAGCCATTGGATACATTCATATCACTGACTTTAGAGAAAACACAGGGGAGGAAGTCCTCACTGCTCTAGAGGAGTTCAACGCCCTCGATACGCTGGCGCTGATTCTGGACCTCAGAAATAATTCAGGCAGGTCTGTCGAGTCGGCGTTGAGCACAGCCAGCCAGTTCCTGAGCGGCGGTCTGTTCATGTACGAGGTGGACAGGGAAGGGACCCAGAAAGACTGGCTGATAACCGAAGGGGGCGTGTCGGTGGAGGACTTGCCGATGGCCGTTTTAGTGAACGAGTTCACCGCCAACGCCGCGGAGGCCTTGGCCGGGTCTCTTCAGGACGCAGGCAGAGCGGAAATCATGGGCGTCAGGACCTTGGGGTTGGGGTCTGACAACGTGTTCATGGAGCTTAGCGATGGCTCGGCCATATACCTGCCCGTATCCCACTGGTATACGCCGTCAGGAACAAAGATAACCGGGACAGGGATAGTTCCAGACCAGGAAGTGGCGCTTACCCTGGAAGACCGGGCAGCGGGCGTGGACTCTCAAGCCAACCATGCCTACGACTATCTGGACTCTCAGTTGCCAGCCTTCCGCTAGATTTCGGAGGCGGCTCCCTGGGATTCTTCCACGGCTTCTTCTTGAGCGGTGTCTTCTTGAGGAATGTCTTCCGGCGAGGTCCCTGATTCTTCCTGGCAGCTAAGGCAAACGTACCCGTCCCCCTCAGCCTGGGCGATCTCGTTCGAGACGTTTCGCCTGCGTCCGCATTTGGAGCAAGTCACCGCCACAGAAGGCGGAGGCGCTGGAGGAGCGGGCGGCACGAAGTCGTAACCCCTGAACCCCTGGTAGTTGGGGTCTTGGGCCCTTTGGGCCAGGAACCTCTCCCTGTCCTTGCGGCGGCTCATGGAAGACCGTCCATTGTCGCTTCTCCCCTAGACAGACCGGGACCTTCCGGAACCGGGTCCCGGTCGGGCGGGTGTTTCGGACAACCCTGAGTGCGTCGGTGGGGGGTGTATAGGCCGGTTAGGAAACCTGGACAGTGGCTCCGGCGGCCTCAAGCGCCTCTTTGGCCTTGTCGGCTTCGTCCTTGACCACGCCCTCTTTCACCTTGACCGGTGCGCTCTCGACCAGCTCCTTGGCCTCTCTCAGGCCCAAAGTGGTGATTTCCCGCACCGCCTTGATGACGTTGATTTTGTTGGCTCCGATGTCAGCAAGGGTAACGGTGAAGTCGTACTTCTCTTCCTCGGCCGGCGCGGCGTCTCCGGCGGGGGCGCCCGCAACGGCTCCCGCGGCCGGCGCTGCGGCCATGGCCATGGGGGCGGCGGCCTTGATGCCGAACTCGTCCTCCAGGGCCTTGACCAGGTCGGCAAGGTCCATAACCGACATCTGCTTTATGGCTTCCAGCACTTCTTCCTTGGTCGTCATATCATCCTCCTAGATTGGTTGCTCTTGGCTGTACGGGTTGTTTTCCTTAAGCCTCAGCCCGGAGTTGCTCCGCTCTCTGCTGCAGGAGCATGGTCAGGGTTGCGACGGGTCCGTTCAGAACGTTCACCAAGCCGCCGAGGGGAGCTTGAAGCTGCCCTAGAAGACCCGCCAACGGGGCTTGGACCTGACCCAGCAGTTGGGCCACCAACTGGTCCCTGGGCGGCAGGTTGGAGAGGGCCGTGATTTCCTGGCTGGAAAGCACCCTGCCGTCAAGAGCGCCTCCGCGGATAACCAAGGTTGACCGGGTGGCCCGTATGTATTCGGTCAGCGCCTTGGCTGTGTCCACTGGGTCGTCATATCCAAAGGCCATGCCCGTGGGACCCTGGACTATCTCCTTGATGTCTCCTCGCTGGGCCAGCTCCGCGGCCAGGTAACTGAGAGTGTTCTTGATAATCCGGTATTCAACGCTCTTTTCCCTCAACCGGAGACGGAGGTCGGTCATAGCGTTGACGTTGAGCCCGGTGGGGTCGGTGGCTACGGCGATGGAGCAGGCGGCGAACTTCTCTCGAAGCTCCTCAACCTGGTCTATTTTCTTCTGTGTCGGCATTTCGGATTAGACCTCATCTATTCGAATCATTATCGAGGATTGGCGGCCTCCCTGAAACTAAGAAATCCCCGCGCCGACGCGTGGGGATCTTTCACCCTGGCAGGGGTTTCCTGCTTTCTCGCCTCGGCGGGCGCATTCATTAACCTCGTATTAGAGGACCCGCTGTCTCAGGTCGATTATTCTATTGTTCCAACAGGGTACCTTCAGCAGGGCTGCCCTGTCAACGGCTTTGGCTTGCCGCCCTAGTCTGCCTTAAGCCCCGAGAGCGCCGTCAGGTCCAGCCTGATGCTGGGCCCCATGGAGGAGGTGAGGAATGCGGACCTGATGAAAGCGCCCTTAATGGCTGCCGGGCGCGACCTGTTCACCGAGTCCATGAGAGATGCAATGTTGCCCAGGAGCGCCTCATCGGGCATTGACATCTTGCCTACCGGGCAGTGGATTATGGATGTGCGGTCTGTTCGGTACTCCAGGCGGCCTTTCTTGGCCTCGTCTATGGTGCGGGGCAGGTCCCTGGCCTGGACCATAGTGCCTGTTCTGGGATTGGGCATAAGCCCCCGTCGTCCCAGAACTCTCCCCAACCTGCCTATCTTGGACATGACGTCGGGGATGGCGAGTCCCACGTCGAACTCAACCCATCCGCCCTCTATGCGTTGGATAAGGTCATCCTCTCCCACGTAGTCGGCGCCGGCCTGCCGGGCGATGTCGGCGGCTTCTCCGTTGGCGAAAACCAGCACCCGGGTCTGCTTGCCCAGCCCGTGGGGCAATACTGTCACGCCTCGGACCATCTGGTCCGCGTGCCTGGTGTCGGCTCCGGTGCGCAAGTGTATTTCAACGGTCTCGTCGAATTTGGCTGAGGAGACTTCCCTGAGGAGGGACAAGGCTTCTTCAGGCAGGTAGTTTGCTTCGGGGTCTATCTTTTCTCTGGCGGCCAGGTAACGTCGGCTGCGTTTTGCCATTGGACTATTCCTCTATTCTTATGCCCATGCTTCGGGCGGTGCCTTCTATTATTTTCACCGCCGCGTCGATGTCGGCGGCGTTCAGGTCGTTGAACTTGGTTGAAGCGATGTTCCGCACAGCGTCTTTCGAGACTGTGCCCACGTTGCTGTGTCCAGCGCGAGCCTCGCCCTTCTCGACTCCAGCCGCCTGCCTTAGAAGCTCCGAAGCTGGTGGAGTCCTCGTCACGAAGGTGAAAGAGCGGTCCTCGAACACCGTGATGTGGACCGGGATTATGGTTCCCGCCTGGGACCCGGTGCGCTCGTTGTACTCTTTGACGAAGCCCATGATGTTCACACCGTGTTGGCCCAAGGCCGGCCCAACGGGGGGCGCCGGAGTGGCCTTACCGGCTTGAAGCTGTAGTTTGATTATGGCCCGAACCTTCTTTGCCAACTGGGTCTCCTATATCTTCTCTACCTGCAGGAAGTCCAACTCGACGGGAGTTTCCCTGCCAAAGAAGGACACCAACACCTTCATTTTGGCCTTGGATGCGTCTATGTCGCTGACCGAGCCGATGAAGTCGGCGAACGGTCCTGATGCGATGCGGACCATCTGGCCCTTCTGGAAGCCCACCTGCACCTTGGGAGGGCCTGACTCTATCTGTCTTAGGATGTTGGACACCTCCTGGTCCTCCAGGGGGACCGGCTTGGAGCGTTTGTCCGCCTCGTCTTCGGTTGAGACAAAACCCGCTACGCCGGGAGTGTTGCGAACGACGTACCAGCTTTCGTCGTCCATGGTCATTTGCACCAGGATGTAGCCGGGGAAGACCTTCTTCCGCTCCGGTTTCCTTTTCCCTTCCTTGAGGACGATCTCCTCTTCGGTGGGCACCACCACGCGGAATATCTTGTCGTTCATGTCCAGACTTTGGACACGCTGGTTGAGGTTTTTCTCCACCCGTTCCTCCTGACCGGAGTAGGTGTGGATTATGTACCATCGTACTTCGTTGGTGGCGCTAGACACAATGACTCCTTTGGTCTTGTCCTGAGCTTGTCGTTCCGGGTTGAGAGTCTACCCCAGAACAAACCGGCCGAAGGTCTGGGAAAAGGCGTAGTCCAACCCGGCCAGGATGGCCCCTATGAACGCGGACAGGATGATGACGTACACAGACAGGCGGGCCGTCTCCTCCTTGGTGGGCCAAACGGCTTTTCGAAGTTCGGAGATTGTCTCCCTGAAGAACTCCAGGGGGTTTCCGCGCCGGACAGACTGAGGGTTGATGATGTTGCGCGACGCCTGTCCTCGAGCAGAGCGGGCCAAGGTTCAGCTACCTCTCTTCCCTGTGGACCTTGTGGGAACGACACCGCGGACAGTATTTCTTCAGCTCAATCCGCTGGGTGTCGTTCCGCCGGTTTTTGCTGCTGGTGTAGTTGCGTTCGCGGCAGTCAGTGCATGACATGGTCAAGACTATTCTGACGTCGCCGCCTCTCTTTGCCATCGTCTACTCCACTATCTTTGTGACCACGCCGGCCCCAACGGTCCTGCCTCCCTCTCGGATGGCGAACCGCAACCCCTCTTCGAGGGCTATCGGTGAAATCAGCTTGATGGTCATTGTGATGTTGTCTCCAGGCATCACCATTTCGGTGCCTTCCGGCAACTGAATCTCGCCGGTGATGTCTGACGTCCGGATGTAAAACTGGGGCTTGTAGCCGTTGAAGAAGGGGGTGTGGCGACCGCCTTCCTGTATGCTCAGCACGTACACCTCGGCCTCGGCGGCGGTGTGGGGCTGAATGGATGCGGGCTTTGCCAGCACCTGTCCACGCTCCACTTCTTCTCTTTCCACTCCTCGGAGTAGGATGCCCACGGCGTCTCCGGCCTCCGTGTGGTCCAGGTTCTTGTGGAACATCTCAAGTCCGGTTGCGACGGTCTTTCGGGGTTCGCCGAACCCCACTATCTCCACTTCCTCTCCAGTGGTTAGAGTGCCGCGCTCCACCCTGCCTGTGACCACGGTGCCGCGCCCCTTGATTCCGAAAACGTCCTCGATGGGCATGAGGAAGGGCCTGTCGGTGATCCGCTCCGGCAGAGGGACGTAGTCGTCCACAGTGTCCATGAGCTCCCATATCCTGGCTGCCCATTCGTCGCTGCGGTCTCCCGAGTCTCCCTCCAGAGCTCTCAGGGCGCTCACCCGGACTATGGGAGTGTCGTCCCCGGGGAAATCATACTGGTTCAGCAGGTCGCGGACCTCAAGCTCCACCAAGTCCAGAAGTTCCGGGTCGTCCATCGCGTCCACCTTGTTGAGGGCGACCACGATTCGTGGGACTTCCACCTGGCGCGCCAGCAGGATGTGTTCCCTGGTCTGGGGCATGGGGCCGTCCGGGGCGGACACAACCAGAATGGCTCCGTCCATCTGGGCGGCTCCGGTGATCATGTTTTTGACATAGTCGGCGTGGCCGGGGCAGTCAACGTGTGCGTAGTGCCGTCCGGCTGTCTCGTATTCGATGTGAGAGATGGCGATGGTCAGACCTCGGGCTTTCTCTTCGGGAGCGTTGTCGATGGTGTCGAAAGCTCTGAACGAGGTGCCGCCGCTGCCCAGCGACAACACTTTCGTTATTGCAGCCGTCAACGTTGTCTTTCCGTGGTCCACGTGTCCTATTGTTCCCACGTTTACGTGGGGTTTCGACCGGTCAAAGGCCTGCTTTGCCATGGGGTGTCCTCCGATTCTCTGCTATTCTGGAGCCCACAGGCGGAATTGAACCGCCGACCCCGTTCTTACCAAGAACGTGCTCTACCGCTGAGCTATGTGGGCCCTTAATTGGCTGCTTTGTTAACTTATAGTCTCGCTTCGGATGGTGGAGGAGGTAGGATTCGAACCTACGTAGCCCGTTCGGGCGCCAGATTTACAGTCTGGTGGTATTAACCGCTCACCCACTCCTCCAGTCTAGCATAAGGCCCGCCTTGCTCCAATACGCTCGACCCTGGCCGCTTTTCTTGCAAACAGGTTCGAGCCTGGCGAAATCAGGCCACGTAAGAGTGTATCAAAAGTGATGTTTCGTTACAAGCGGTTGGACGCCGCGAAGTCCGGTGCGGCCCGAGGAGTTCGGTAGGGGACAGTTCGCCGTGGGGCGCCGCCGTGGTCTGTCATTAAGTATATGGTACACTGGATGGAAATCCAGATACAGGCGGACCAATTCGAGCCATGCCCAACGCTAAAGTCGTTTTCCTCAGTGACTTGGACCCTCAACTTCAGGATATCGTTGTCTGCCAGGCCCTGCCCGGCATGGAGGTCACGGCGGCCTCCCTTTCCCTCGACGACTACAAGAAGGCCGATCTGGCGGCGGACGCAGACTATCTGATCCTGTGGCCCGCGTCGATTTCTGAGCAAGTGTTCAGGGCCGCGAAGAAGTGCAAGCTAGTGCAATTGTTGTCGGCGGGTTATGACCGCGTGGACCTCTCCCTGGCCAGGGAGTTGGGCATTCCCGTGGCCAACAACGGCGGTGCCAACAGCGTCGCCGTCGCCGAACACTCCATGCTGTTGATACTGGCGTGCTACCGGCGTCTGGTCCACTACGCCAACCTGGTGAAAGATGGAGGGTGGCGAGAGCTGCAGGACCGCAAGCCGGACGTCTACGAATTGGAAGGCAAGACCGTGGGCTTAATCGGTTTCGGGAACATCGCCCGCAAGGTCGCCAGGATGCTCAAAGGTTTCGATGCCAAGGTCCAGTTCTTTGACAAGTACGCGTCAGCGTCCGCCCAGGACCTGGCCGAGCTCAACGCGAAACAGGTTTCCCTGGAGGAGCTGCTGAGGACCTCCGACGTGGTTTCAATCCATGTTCCACTGACGGCGGAGACCCGGGATCTGGTTGGCAAGGAAGAGCTGGGCCTGATGAAAAGCTCCGCGATCATCGTAAACACCAGTCGCGGAGGGATAATCAACGAACCGGCCCTGCTGGATGCGCTCAACTCCGGGTCTATAGCCGCCGCCGGACTGGACGTCCTGGACCACGAGCCGCCGGATCGCGACGATCCGCTTCTGAAAGCAGACAACCTTATTCTCACTCCCCACAACGCAGGCCCCACCTTGGAGTCGCTTACCAAGCGGGCGGCCAACGCCTTCCAAAACATCCGGCGGGTCATGGACGGGGAAGAGCCTCTTTGGGCCGCAGTCTTCGAGAACCGCTAGGAAGAGCTGGAGCCCCAGGGGGGATTCGAACCCTCCAACCTGCCGATTACAAGTCGGCTGCGCTGGCTTAAGGCAGAGACTCGGAAGACCTCTCCCGAGTGTTTTGCCGACTTGGACTTTAGGACCTCTTACTGTGAGACGAGCGCTGCAATGCCCGTAATCAATGCAGCAAGCACAGTCCCAATTATGCCGAATCCTACCCAGAGCAGCTTATCGACTTTGCTTTCCAGGCGATCCAGGCGTCCGTTGATCTGGCGCTGTCCTTCGACTAATTCACCGATAGTTTGTGCAGTAGCGGTGTCCACGGTTGCCATAGCATCCCTCCCGCACCTACATTATAGAGAAAAGACAGAAGTCATGCCAACGTTACGAAGAGCTGGAGCCCCAGGGGGGATTCGAACCCTCCAACCTGCCGATTACAAGTCGGCTGCGCTGCCATTGCGCCACTGGGGCCGTGTGACGGGACGGCTGTCCTCTGGGGTTGGGAACCTCGGCAGACCAGTCGCCATTAGGGTCTTCATAGGTCGTTAGGGCAAAGCTCTGAACTTCCCAGAGGAACAATGGTATCAAGAGGAAGCGGCGCTGGAAACCCCCAGGCACGACGGAGGCTCAACTACCGTGGTGGACGCCCAGGCCCATGCCATGTCGTCAACCAGATAGGAATGGACGTCTGACTCATTTGTGAGTTTGACGCTCCGGAAAGACTTGCTGTCCGCCGCCTGGACGCTCAGTTGTTGCCACTCCATAGACGCTTCCAATGAACTGGTGGCCACGACTTCTCCGGACGCTCCCGTATCAGCGTAGGCCGTCAGCTTCAGAGAAAGAGTGTCCGGCCCGCTTCTTACCCCGGCGGCCGCCCACAAAGAAACCTGCGTAACCGGCTGGGCAAAGGTTGCAATCAGGGGCAGTTCGGGAATCCCTTCCGTGGCCAGTTCAGCAAGTTCGTTGCCCACCAGGAGATAGTCTCCGCCGCCCCGAGAGTCCAGGCCAAAGTTGCCGCATTCGTGGAGAATTGCAAGACCGTCATCGGCATGACCGCTACTAAACGAGACTCCGTGGGACTCCAGGAACTCGTCCCTGATAGGGTCTGCGTCCAAGAATGAGCACAGCTCTCCCAGCGAGTCGTACTCAAAGCCCAGGCTGGTTGGGAGCGATGGCTGTTGGGAGGCGTCAGCCTGCAGGGTTGTGAACCTGATAGACGTCCGCTGTTGCAAAGGATCGGTATTCTTCAAGTGGAAGTCCAACAACCCCATCACCCCTGAGCCTGTGGCGCCATTAGGCGCCAGGTCGACGGAGGCGTCTGACCCCGGGATGGGGACGGCGCCGAAAATCGGGATAATGCCCGTGGACTGGTTGTCTGTCACCCGCATCGACAACCAGTCCGGCGTGGTGTTGTAGACCTCTACCTGCAGGGGCAATGGCGCGACCTTGTCCAGGTAGCCTATGGCATTGCCGCCGACGGTCAACTGGGCATCCCCTTCCAGCAGCACTCTCTCGGAGTCTATAACCAGGAACACCTGCAGGGAGTCTTGCGCGGTTACGGACACGGTGGCAGCTTGAGCTGGTTGGGGGCTGTGTCCAATGAAGAGGGCCGAGATGGTCCAGGTCCAAGCGACAATTGCCAGGAGAGCCAGGGCCATTGGGATTTTCGGGATGAGGAAGGGTTTCAAGGGATTCGGCCCCCCTATATTTCTATTAAATATGTTATTTCATACAATAAAAAATATTCGATGCATTGTATCGTATGTCCACGTCCGAATCCACGGGCTTGTTTTTCGTGGCGTCTGAACCGGCGCTGGCATTACAATAGTCCTGCTATCGCAATGGGCCAGTGGAAACCAACAGAATCGGATAGAATGGAGACTCCGGCGATAAGGCTGGTGCTTGGTTCGGCATGGTTCCAATCACGACATCTATCGTCATCCCGAAATTAGAAGTCGAATACAACTTCCCCGGCACAGGGCGGTAACTGTTGGAGTGGCTCGTAAGACCGCCAAAACAGCCGGATGGACGGAGGACAGACAGCCAGCCATGAAGCGATACCCCGCTGTAATAGATGGGTCTAGAGGCGCCTACGGCGTTGTCGTCCCTGATATGCCTGGAGCATGCTGCGCAATGGGCGCCACTGTCGATGAGGCGTTGGCGAACGCTGAGGAGGCGTTGGCCGACTTCGTTGCTATGTTGGAAGAGGACGGGGAAGAGGTTCCTCCTCCTAGCTCTATCGACGACATCGTCCTCGAACCTGGCGAGATGGTGGCCTACGTGACACTGAAGGAGTCGGTCACCGCCTAGGGAATCAACTGACTGACTCCGAACAAACGCCTAGGTACGCCCCATGCGACTGTCGTTGTCCGCTTCGGATGAAATAGGTCTTCAACGCTTACTAAATGCCGGTCGCGGTGACCGAAATCTTTACGTTCAGCCAGTCGCATTTTGTTGACACTTAATAGCGCCGATGGTACGTTACACGCGTTCCGAGACCTGCCCAACGGCCACATTGATTCCCTATGTGGCCGAATGGTTTTGGGAGGCAATAAGATGACCAGAAAATACAACGTAATCTCATCCGACTCGCACCTGGAGGTGCCGGTCTGGGAATGGACGGATAGAATACCTGCAAAATACCGGGACCGAGCGCCCCGGAGGCTCGTATTGCCCGATGGCGGCGACGCGGTCATAGGTGAAGCCGGAGTACACCCGGTTGGGCTGGCTCTCTGCGCCGGAAAACCCTACAGTGAATTCAAATGGATAGGGGTAACCGCCGAAGAACAGCATGGCACCGGAGACCCGGAGTCGAGGCTCAGGGAGCAGGACCAGGACGGAGTTGACGCCGAGGCGCTCTTTCCAGGGGGCGGTTCTCAGGGAATCCGGTCAGTAAAGGACCCTGAGGCTTATCTCGTCATGAACCGCGCCTACAACGACTTCCTGTCCGATTATTGCTCCGTAGACCCCGATCGTCTTCTGGGGTTGGCCCAAATCCCGGAGACGGGAATTTCAGACGCCGTCGAGGAATTGGAACGGGTCCGGAAGATGCCCGGGATCGCCGGCGTCGTTCTCAACAGATATCCGGCTGGCAGGGACGTCGCGACGCCGGAGGACGATCCGTTTTGGGCCGCTTCACTCGACATGGAGATGCCCGTCACCATCCACGTGCAAATCGGTTCCCATCAGTACTACAAAGACGGGATGATGGGCCAATACCCCAAGAAGCCGGGGCCGATGGCGTTGAACCCCCACGTTACAGACTTCATCAAGAGGTGCGCTCGATATGCCATCAGCGGCGGATACAACTCCACTCAGATGGTCCTGTCGGGAGTTTTTCACCGGTTTCCCAACCTGAGGATATTCATTGCCGAAACCCAAATCGGATGGATACCCAACTACTACGATCAGTTCGACGATCTGCACGCCAGGCTCCGCCATATTGGAGAGCAAGAATTGGGGCTTGAACCATTGTCGCGCAGACCCAGTGACTATGTCCGGGACCACTTCCTCTGGGGTTTCATGAGGAATCCTGTGGGAGTGCGCATGCGCCACGAGATAGGGGTTGAGAATATAATGTGGTCCAGTGACTTTCCCCATTCGGAGTGTGACTGGCCCAACTCCCTGGAAGTGATCCAGGAGGCCATGGTAGGCGTACCCGATGACGAGAGATACAAGATAGTGGCGGGGAATGCTGTTGACTTCTTCCACCTGGACAACATTGTCTCGGACTAGCTTGACGCCTCGGGTTCGTCCAGCACGAACCCAAATCGGGAAACAGCTTGCTTATCTGAAGCCGGAGACTGTTTAGGTTGCAGACCTACATCATCAAACGGGCCCTCCTCTTCCTCCCCACGATGCTGCTGGTCACCGTGATGGTGTTCCTGCTCATGCGGCTGGTTCCGGGAGACCCGGCTCTCGCCTTTCTGCTTGGTGACGAGGGGGAAGGGACTTTCACCGAGGAACAACTGGCCGATCTCAGAGCGGAAATAGGAACGGACAGGCCCCTTATCGTCCAATATGGCACTTGGCTATGGGACATGGCCCGGCTGGACTTCGGAACGTCGCTCTTCTACCGGACTTCGATCGGGGACGACCTGAAACGGAAAATCCCCGTCACCATCGAGTTGGCCATTTTGGCGGTGCTGATGGCTGCAGTGGTGGCAGTGCCACTGGGCGTCATATCCGCCATCAAGCAGGACACGCCCCTGGACTATATAGCGAGGGTCGTTTCCATCGGAGGGGTTGCCATGCCCAGCTTCTGGGTGGCGATCCTGCTGATTTACTTCCTGGTCTGGCAGTTCGAATACCTGCCCATCTTCGGCACCTTCGGTTTCCCCCTTATCTGGGAAGACCCCATCTCAAACCTGGAGAAGCTCTATCTGCCGGCCGTAGTGCTTGCGTTCAACAACATGTCCATCGTTGCCAGGGTCACCCGGTCTTCCATGTTAGAAGTCTTCCGGGAGGACTACATACGAACGGCAAGGTCGAAGGGGCTGAGGGACCTCGTGGTGATTGGCAGGCACGCCCTTAAGAACGCCCTGTTGCCTGTGGTCACTATATCCGGACTGGAGTTCCAGCAGTTGGTGGCCGGGACGATAATAATTGAGAGAATCTTTGGAGTCCCGGGCATGGGGAGCCTCATGATAGATGCGATCTATAACAACGACTATATTGCGGTCCAGTCGACGGTGATGGTTATTACCCTCTTCGTTCTGATCATCAATCTTGCGGTCGACTTGATTTACGGCTGGTTGGACCCGCGAATCCGGTACTCCTAAAGGAATCGGTTAATGGACCAGGACAGAAAATGAGATTCGGAGGATCTGCAACGGCAGCGGATGACAGCGCAATTTTCGCGGACCTGCGAGCGAGACCCGGACTTCCACGGCGCATGTGGAACCTCGCTGTCCGCAAGCCTCTGGGGACTGTTGGGGTCTTGTTGGCCATCCTTCTTGTGGTTGTGGCGATTTTTGCCGACGTCATCACTACAAAGGAACCCACCCGCACCAGCGCCAACACGTTAGAGCCGCCGAGCGGAGACGCATGGCTGGGCACTGACGAACTGGGCCGGGATGTCTACACCAGGCTTGTCTACGGGTCCCGGATTTCCCTAAGGGTCGGGTTTTCCGCAGTGGCCATCGGGGTTACGATCGGCTTCGTCATCGGCCTCGCCAGCGCCTACTTCGGAGGAGTCTTCGACCTCCTTGTACAGAGATTAGTGGATGCGATTCTTGCCTTCCCTGGGCTCGTTCTTGTTCTTGCAATCATCACGGTCTTGGAGCCGTCCATAAACAACGTGATCGCCGCTTTAAGCTTTGGGCTCATACCGCGCTCGGCCCGGACTATTCGGTCCCAGGCGTTGAGCATCAAAGAGACGGACTACGTATTGGCGGCGCGGGCTGTGGGAGCCAGCAGTTCGCGAATAATCCTGCGCCACATGGCTCCCAACTGCCTGGCCATCTACATAGTCTTCGCCACCTTCTCCCTGGGATTCGCTATTATCGCTGAAGCTTCTCTCAGCTTCCTGGGACTGGGCGTCCCTCCAAACATACCGACTTGGGGCGGCATGTTGAACCAGGCGGCGTCGGCAGGGCTTGATCTAGCGCCCTGGCTTGGGGTGTTCCCTGGGATGGCTCTTGCCATTGTCGTATTCGCGTGGAACCTGATGGGAGACGCGCTGCGGGACGAATTGGACCCGCGCCTCCGCGGCTCGCGCTAAGTCGCGGGTGAGCTTTCGAGCCGGCGGGTCATGTTAGCATCGTGGATTCTGACTGACAGGACATGCTGAATGGGGCCAGATAAAGTCTACGACATTTTCATCAGCCATGGATGGGCCTATGACGAGGAGTACAACCGCCTGGTCTCCCAACTCGACGCCCACCCGGGCTTCCAATGGAAGAACCATAGCGACGTCCGGTTCGACACTTCGTTGGACCCGGTCAGCGACGTTGGGTTCTACACGCTGAGAGATATGCTTCAAGAGCAGATGTCGGGAGCCGCATGTGTGGTCGTCTTTTCCATACTCCGGCCGTCGACGCGCAAATGGATTCAACACGAGCTTGAAATAGCGGCACGGCTGGAAAAGCCTATAGTGGGCATCAACCCAGAGGTGGATGCCCGGCGTCCCCAATGGGAGCAACTGGCAGCAGTCGCCGAGGAGATGGTCGATTGGGATATAGAGGCCATTATAGACGCTGTCAAAAGACGCTCGCTCTAGTGTGCTGACCTTCACGCTTCCAGATTGCCAAGCTCGTATCCCGCATAAGGCCTAATTCCTTTCTACGGCACTGCAATTCGCAGTCCGTCAAGTTATGTCGTTTCCATAATAGTTCAATAAATAAATCTACGGTTTCGAGTCTTATCGTGAAGCAGATTGCTGGCTTGTGGTTGACATAACCTCGATTTGTGAGCGCTTTAGACAGCGAACGTTAGAATCCTTGACATGGCTGGAAACATGCTGTTACACTGCGTAACCGACTCTAATCGGCGGAGTGCGCCGTGTGGAAACCCAACAAATACGACTAATGGGGGGCGCCATGAGAAAACGGTGGTTTTGGCCTAGCTTGATCATAGCCATTCCTTTGCTTCTGGTCTTACTAGTTGCAGTGGCTTGCGGTGGCGACGAGGAGCCTACGCCTACGTCGGGACCGCAGCCGACAGCGGTCCCGCCCACGAATACCCCTGAACCTGACGAGGACAAGATGGAGGAGCCGACCGCCATGCCGGACCAGCCGGCAACCGCGACTCCTCTGCCAACAGCCACTTCGCCTGCTCCTCAGCCGGATGCCACTCCGACCCGGCGCCCGGCCGGACCTACGTTTACTCCCACTCCTACTCCTCCGCCCACTGCGACGCCTCAGTTTGCGGCGACGCCTCAGGGTGAGTTCGTTCGAGAGGGTAAGCGGGGCGGCGTGATTCCCATGCACATGCCCAACTCTCCGACTCGTTTCTACATCTGGGAGTGCCCGTCCACATCTTCCTGCATGTCCCAGAGTTCTCCGATGTTCAACGGCTTGATTGAATTGAACATGGAAACTTACGAATTCGCAGACGTCAGGGGAGACCTGGCCCAGAGTTGGACGTTGGCCGACGACGGTGTGACCTACACCTTCAAGCTGCACGACGCCCAGTGGTGGGACGGCATGCCCGTGACCGCCCAAGACGTGGCCTTCAGCCTGGACATGATGGTGAACCCTGACAACCCCTTCCCCAAGACGGGTCAGCTCAGGTTCGTCTACGATGCTGGCGGAGCCACGGTCATTGACGACAAGACCGTCCAGGTGGAGATTCCCAGACCCAGCGCCAACTTCATCCCGTTGCTGGCCAACCAGCAGATGAAGATACTCCCGCAGCACAACGTGGAGAAAGACCACGACCTGAAGCTCCTGGAGAACCAGCTTGGTTCTGGACCCTTCATAGCTACCGAGTACCTGAAGGACGTGTCCCTCAGATTCGAGAGGAACGACAACTACTTCAAGGCGCCGCGCCCCTACTTCGACGGCATGATATGGCACCTTATGAGGGACCGTAACACCATCATCGCCGCTTTCAAGACCGAGCAGTTCCTGGCTTGCTCCAGCTCGGTTTGCGGTCTGACGCCGTCTCAATACACCAAGTTGGCTGAAGACCTCGGGGACAGAATGTCC
>DAOUJI010000072.1:0-5454 GCA_034422875.1 Dehalococcoidia bacterium
CATGATGTTCATAGACTGGCAGCTAACGCTCATATGCATGGCCATGCTTCCTGTACTTGTCGGGCTGCTTTTCTACTGGCAGCGATTTGCCAAGAGGTCCTTCATGCGCATCAGAAGGGCCATAGCCATGGTCAATGGAGAGTACAACCAGAACATATCGGGCATTCGGGTGGTGGAGAGCCTCAACCGCCAGGACCAGAACCTGAAGCACTTCAATACTCTCAACCAGGAATACCTCGACGCCAACATGGAGGCCAGCCGGTTCTCCGGAGCCCTCAACCCGATGGTTGAGCTCTTGATGGGTTTCGCCATAGGTGTGGTCATAGTCTTCGGAGGAGAGCGCGTGCTGGGCGGCACCCTTGACTGGGCGGTCATGCTTACCTTCACCATGTACATCCAACGGAGTGTCGAGCCAGTCCGCCACCTTGCGATGCAGTACAGCCAACTCCAGCGAGCCATGGCGGCGGGAGTCCGGATCTTCGAGATAATAGACCTGAGGCCGGATGTCAAGGACGCCGACAACGCTAAGGACATGTCCACTATCGAAGGCAAGGTCCAGTACGAGCACGTCAACTTCCACTACGTTCCCGGCGTCGAGGTCCTGAAGGACGTGAACCTGGAGATCGAGCCTGGGGAGACAGTGGCTCTTGTTGGAGCGACAGGGGCCGGGAAGAGCACCTTCGTTACATTGCTGCTCAGGTTCGCCGACGTGACCGGCGGAAGCATAAAGATCGACGGTCAGGACCTTCGAAGCGTAAAGCGTCAGTCAATGGTGAGCCAGATGAGCATGGTGCTCCAGGAACCCTATCTGTTTACCGGCACGGTGAAGGAGAACATACGATACTCCCACGAAGAGGTCTCGGATGAGGATGTGGTGGCGGCGGCCAAGGCTGTTGGAGCCCACGACTTCATCATGAGCCTGGAAAACGGCTACGATACGATGCTTGCAGAACGAGGCATCAACCTGAGCGTGGGACAACGGCAGCTTCTGAGCTTTGCCAGAGCCATAGTTGGAGACCCCAAGATTCTGATTCTTGACGAGGCCACTGCGAACATCGACACACAGACCGAGCTGCTGATTCAGGAAGCTCTCCGGCAGGTCCTCCAGGGCCGGACTTCTCTGGTCATCGCCCACCGGCTCTCGACGATCCGCAACGCCGACAAAATCGTAGTATTGGATAGGGGAGAGTTGGTTGAGGTGGGGAACCATGACGAGCTTCTGGCCAAGGGAGGCGCCTACGCCAGGCTCTACGCCATCAACTACGGGCTCGAACTCGAATCAGTCGGCGACGACGACTAGCGTTCTCGGCTCGGCTCGGATCCTCGATAACTTCCCGCCAGGTTTTGAGCAATGACGTCCGACTTGTCTCACACGGCGCTCTACGATGTTCACGTTTCCCTCGGCGCGCGTATGGTCCCCTTTGCAGGGTGGGAGATGCCCATCCAATACCAGGGGATACTGGCTGAGACCCGTGCGGTAAGGTCCGAATCGGGAATCTTCGATGTGTCCCACATGGGTCGGTTGGAGATCAAGGGACCTCAAGGGGCGGCGCTGCTAGACTGGGTAACCACCGCCAACGCATCGTCCATGAGGGCTAGAAGGGCGCGGTACGCTCTGATATGCAACGAGCAGGGCGGGATAATGGACGACGTAGTCTTCTACCGCCGCTCAGAGGAGGAGTTTCTGCTTGTCTGCAACGCTTCCAACCGACCGCGCGTAGTGGATTGGATTAAGGGTTGGATGGCTGAGAAGTTTTCGGAGACGTTGATGGACGATGTCACCGAAAGAACCGCAATGATTGCCCTCCAAGGCCCCCATGCAGTGCAAGCCTTGGGCATGATTTGCCCCCTCGACTTATCGTCACTCAGGTTCTTTGCATCCGCCAACACTACGGCGGCGGGAGTCGAGGCTTTTATTGGCCGGACCGGATATACGGGAGAGGACGGGTTCGAACTGACGGTGGCGGCTCAAGATGCTCCAGACGTTTGGCGGAACTTGATGGAACAGGGAGCTTCTCCCTGCGGTCTCGGAGCCAGGGACGTGCTTCGCTTGGAGGCGGGCCTTCCACTCCACGGAAACGACATTGACCCGACAACCACGCCCATAGAAGCGGGCCTGGACAGATTCGCAAAGCTGGACCACGAATTTGTGGGAGCGGACGTTATACGTCGTCAATCGGAGGAGGGCGTGCCGCGCAGGTTGGTGGGACTGAACGTGGAAGGCCGCAGCATAGCCCGCAGCGGCTACTCGCTGGTTTACGATGGTAAGGAGGTCGGCTCAGTAACCAGCGGCACTCATTCACCCACCCTGGACCGGGTGATAGCGATGGGGTATTTGGACACTGATGTTGCAGCGTCGGGTCGGGAAATCTTTGTTGACATACGTGGTAAACTCGCACAGGCAGCAGTTGTGGACCTGCCTTTCTACTCCAGGGACGCCTCGAAATGAACCCGACCGACAGGAAATATTCCAAGGAACACGAGTGGGTCAAACTCGAGGCCGACTCCATCGGGCTTATCGGCGTCACCCACTATGCCCAGGACCAATTGGGCGACGTGGTGTTTCTGGACCTGCCTTCTCCAGGATCCCGGCTTGAGCAGTACGGGAAGTTCGGAGAAATCGAGTCGGTAAAGGCTGTCAACGACCTCTTTTCGCCGGTGAGCGGAGAACTGTTGGAGGTCAATCAGGAAGCTGTAGACAGTCCGGAGATGGTCAACGACGACCCCTATGGCAAGGGATGGCTTCTAAGAGTTAATCTCTCCGACCCCTCGGAATTAGACGGGCTGCTGACCGCCAGCGAGTACGAAGAGCTGCTGGAAGAATCGCCCGACTGACCGTTTCCGGTTCGACCTGGGCCCTCCAGTGTACACGCCCCTATGTCCCTGGCAGGTTTGATATAAGAGACCTGGCTTAGCGCTGAGTCGAGCAGTGACCGAAAGATCCCCTAGCCACTACATACCCAACACCGACGCCGAGCAGCGAGACATGCTCGACGTGGTGGGCGCTGGCTCGATAGACGACCTGTTCCAGGACATTCCCCAAGCCGTGCGCAACCCCCGGTTGGACCTGCCCGCTCCCATGTCCGAGCTGGACCTTCGCCGGGAGATGGCCGCCCTGGCTGAGGAGAACAAGCATCTGGGCCAACGGTCGTGTTTCCTGGGCGGCGGGGCCTACAACCATTTCCCCCCCAGCATCGTCAGGGCTCTGATAACCCGGGGAGAATTTTTGACGGCCTACACCCCCTACCAGCCGGAGGTGAGCCAGGGGACCCTGCAGGCCACTTTCGATTTCCAGACCCTGGTGTGCAACCTGCTTGAGATGGAGGTTGCCGATGCGGGCATGTACGACGGAGCCACAGCCCTGGCGGAGGCGGCGCTCATGGCGTGCCGCATCACAGGACGGCGAAACGTAGCGGCCCTCAACACTCTCTCGCCTACCTACCGGCAGGTGCTGGCCACATATACTGCGCCCCAGTCCATCGACGTGACAGACATAGAGCCGGGCGCGTCACTGCCGTCTGAGTCGGCATGTCTCCTGGTCCAATATCCCAGCTTTTTTGGATACGTGGAGGACATGACAGGCCTGCAAAAGCAGGCCCATGACGAGGGAGCTCTATTCGTAGTGTCTGCGAACCCCATCGCAATGGCCATGTTCAAGTCGCCGGGGGCGTACAACGCCGATATAGTCACCGGAGAGGGTCAGGCCCTGGGCATACCCATCAGCTACGGCGGGCCATATTACGGGCTTTTCGCAAGCCGGATGGAATACGTCCGCCAGATTCCCGGAAGGATCGCCGGACGTACGGTGGATTCCAGAGGAGACACCGGCTACGTTCTGACGTTGAGTGCCAGAGAGCAGCACATCCGTCGGGAGCGGGCCACCAGCAACATCTGCACGAACCAAGCCCTGATGACGCTGGCCTCGACCGTCTACATGGCTGCCATGGGGAAGCAGGGACTGCGTCAGGCGGCGGAGCTTTGCTACCACAAAGCCCACTATGCAGCCGGACTAATTGACTCACTGTCTGGTTACTCCGTTTCCTCCGATAAAGTCTTCTTCAATGAGTTCGTAGTGAATTGCCCCAAGCCCACGTCACAAATCAACGCGTCGCTGTTAGAACGGAACATACTTGGAGGTCTGGACATATCCAACCGGGTGGAAAACGGCATGCTGGTGTGCGTGACGGAGATGAATACTCGCGAGGAGATTGAGGCCCTGGCCTCGGCCCTGGAGGAGGCGGCAGAATGACGTCCGGAGTCAGGGCTTCAATGAGCAACCGCTCGACCCTGATGGAGCGGAGCGTGCGAGGGCGCCGGGGCGCCGCTTTGCCGGACATCGACGTTCCCGAGCAGCCGATGCCCGACGAATCGCTGCTGAGGCAAGGTCTGGAGTTCCCGGAAATCACCGAGCCGGAAGTCGTCCGCTACTTCACGCTGCTAAGCCGGCTGAACTACTCCATAGACACCAATTTTTACCCGCTGGGCAGCTGCACTATGAAATACAACCCGAAGCTGCACGACGAGATGGCGTTCATGCCCGGGTTTGCAGGCATCCATCCTCTCCAGCCTCGATCCGATGTCCAGGGCGCCCTTAAACTGCTGTACAGACTTCAGACGTATCTGGCGGAAATCACAGGCATGGAAGCGGCAAGCCTGGCCTCTCTGGCCGGAGCCCAGGGCGAACTTGCCGGCATGTTGATGATCCGGGCCTACCATCTGGAACGGGGAGACACTGGACGGACCAAGGTCGCCATACCGGACAGCGCTCACGGCACCAATCCGGCGTCGGCGGCTATGGCAGGGTTCGAGGTTGTTTCCGTGAAGTCCAATGCCAGCGGCAACATGGACCTGGAAAGCCTCAAGGCCGTGGCCGACGATACGCTGGCCGGAGTCATGATCACCCAGCCCAACACCCTGGGACTGTTCGCCACCAACATCCTCGACCTCTGCAACGCCGTCCACGACGCTGGGGGCCTGGTCTATGGCGACGGGGCCAATATGAACGCCCTGCTCGGACGGGTAAAGTTTGCCGACTTAGGCTTTGACGTGGCTCACTTGAACCTCCACAAGACCTTCACGACCCCCCACGGCGGCGGCGGCCCGGGCTCGGGTCCCGTGTGCGCCAACGCGACCCTTGCACCGTATCTTCCATCGCCCGTCGCCCGTCCGGTTAACGGTAACGACTGGGAAGGATACGAGCTGTCGGCCCCGGAAAAGAGCATCGGGAAGGTGTGCGGCTTCCACGGCAATTTCGGCGTGTTGGTGCGCGCATACACCTACATACGCACCATGGGAGAGCCAGGGCTGAGGGAAGCGAGCGGAAACGCTGTGTTGAACGCGAACTATGTTCTAAAACGGTTGGAGGACATCTACAACCTACCCTACAAGCGGACATGCATGCACGAAGTGGTATTTTCTCCCACCAGCCAGAAGGCCAGGGGCGTAAGGGGACTG
>DAOUJI010000073.1:0-18364 GCA_034422875.1 Dehalococcoidia bacterium
CCAATGCGCTGAGGCAAGCCTGCAGCTTCGGTATCATACCGCCCTTCACTACCCCTGAGGAAAGCAATATTCTGCCATTTCTGGAGTTAAGTCTGCGAATAAGTCTACCTGAGCCGTCCAGTATTCCGTCCACGTCGGTGAGAAAAATCAGCCTTTCACCGCCCAACGCCCTGGCTAATTCGCCGGCCGCGGTGTCGCCGTTGATGTTGAGCAGAGAGCCTGCCATGGGAGAGTCGTCGAGCCTGTGTATCCCGATCGGGGCTATCATGGGCATATATCCGGCCTCCAGGGCGGTCCACACTGCTTCGGTATTCACCTCGGTGATTTCACCTACGTACCCCAGCTCTTCGTTGGCGGCGCGGGCCTGGAGCAACCCTCCGTCGACTCCGCTGATTCCAACCGCCTTGACTCCCAAACCTATGAGGGACGCCACCAACTGTTTGTTGACCAACCCCGTCAGGACCGCTGTTGCAATCTCCAGACTCGCGGCGTCGGTGACTCTCAAGCCTCCTACAAACCTGGGAACGGTCCCCTGTTTCTCCATCCACTGGGAGATTATGCTGCCGCCCCCGTGGACCACCACCAATGGTACTCCATCCTGCTGCAATGCGGCCAGATCTTCCATCGTGGTGTCATGGGCGCCCAGAGTCGAACCTCCAATTTTCACCACAATTGGGCTGGGCGTCGTGGAAGAGCTAGCGTCCAAAGGAAACAGGGGCCTCCGTAGGGAAATGCGGACCGACACGCTGGCGTTTCGGGCAGCTTACAGCCATGGCAGTCTAGGTCGTATAGGCGCTGTTGAAGGTTACGTAGTCCTCGCTGAGATCGCAGCCCCAGGCCGTGGCGGCGCCGTCGCCCAACCCCAGCCTGATCCTGAAAGACACCTCGCCGCCCTGCATCAACACTATCACCGAGTCCTTATGGAAAGGTATCGGCCTTCCGTCCTCCATGATGCACACGTCGTTCACGTACAGGGCGATCTTCTCTTCCACCACCTGGGCTCCGCTTCTGCCCAGGGCGGCCACGATTCTGCCCCAGTTGGGGTCTGCGCCGTGGACTGCCGACTTGACCAGCGTGGAGGATACGACGGTCCTGGCGGCCCGGCGGGCCTCCTCGTTGGAAGCAGCGCCGTCGACGGTAACCTGGATGAGCCGGGTGGCGCCCTCGCCGTCCAAGGCCAGTTCCTTGGTCAGATGGATGCAGAGGGCTTCCAGGGCTTCCTGGAAGTTGGCGGCGTCGGGCGAGCCTTCCTGTATCGTGGGAGCCCCCGCCGCTCCGTTGGCGAATATCAGGACGGTGTCGTTGGTGCTGGAGTCGCCGTCGATTGACAGGTTGTTGAAGGAAGCGTCGGCGGCCATCTTCAGCGCTTTCTGTAGAAAGTCCGTGTCCACGTCGGCGTCGGTGGTCAGGTACGACAGCATGGTGGCCATGTCGGGGTGAATCATGCCGGCTCCCTTGGCGATGCCTCCGACGTGCACCTCTTTGTCGCCCTGTTTGAAAGAAACCGCCGCCTGCTTGGGGTGGGAGTCGGTGGTGGTGATGGCGCTGGCCAGACCGGCTCCCCCGTCACGGGTGAGGCTGATGTTCCCCAGGTTGGCTCTGATGAGGGCCATGGGAAGCTCCACGCCGATGAGCCCGGTGCTCCCGATCACGACCTCGTCCGGTGACAGGCCCAGGCAACCAGCTGCAAGGGAGGTTGCCTCCAGAGCGTCGGTGTAGCCCTGGGTACCCACGCAGGCGTTGGCGATTCCGCTGTTCACGACCAGCCCCCGGATTCCCTGTCTCGAGACACGCTCCCGGGTCAGGGTCACGGAGGGGGAGACAATGGCACTGGTGGTGTAGACGCCAGCGGTTGCCGCGGGCCTCTCGGATAGCAACAGGCCCAGGTCCAGCTTGTCCTCAGAGTAGGTCTTTATGCCGGCGTAAGTGGCGCCGGCCAGAAACCCCTGGGGCGTGGTGATCGTGCCTCCGTCAATGAAGGTCGCTGAGGCGGGCATGTTCTCCGTTCCTTCCTGCGAACTTTTCAGCTATGAGGGAACCTTTTTCGGCCCCCGTTCATCGCATCCTGGAGTATACCATACGCCACTGCCCGGTTCCTGTGCTATCATGTCTACGACATGGCCCAGGGAACCCGGCAAGGCGTCAAAATCACCGTCCGCTTCTTCGCCCTCTACAGGGAACGGGCGGGCCGGAGTTCCATGCCCCTGGAGCTTCCCGAAAACTCCACAGTAGATGACCTGCTATCCCACGTTCGCGACATCTTCCCACATCTTGCCCCGCCCGAAGTGGACATTGTGGCTGCGGTAAACGCCGAGTACGCCGAGGGGGACCAGGTGTTGCACCAGGGAGATGAAGTGGCCCTTATTCCCCCCGTCAGCGGAGGTCAGACATGATTACAGTGACCCGGGAACCGTTGGACCCCGAGAATATCACCGCTTTAGTGCGAAAAGACTCCAACGGAGCGGTGGTCACGTTCCTGGGCGTCACCCGGAACCACGCCGACGGCAGGAAAGTGCTTGGTCTGGAGTACGAGGCCTACGAAGAGATGGCCGTCAGCGAGCTGGAAAAAGTCCGGATCGAGGTGATGGCCAAGCATGGGATCGAGGACATGGCCATATCCCACCGCATAGGCAAAGTGGACATCGGACAAATCAGCCTGGTTGTGGCGACGGCTTCACCCCACCGCAAAGAAGCGTTTCACGCCTGCCACGAGGCCGTTGACCTGCTGAAAGAGCGCGTCCCCATCTGGAAGAAGGAACATTTCGAGGACGGAGAGGCCCGCTGGGTGGCCTGCGAGTCCCACGACCACTCCCATGCCCCGGAGCACGTACAGGCGGATTAGCAACAACACCCCCCACGTTAGCGGTCCCTTAAAACATGGCAGGCACACCGACCCAACTGACCAAAGCCGTTGAGGAATACCTTATCGACGTGCGCAAAATCGGGGCGTCGGGCGGGGCCACGGACGAACTGTCGTATTACCCTCCCCTGACCAACCTGCTAAACGCCGTAGGCAAGACACTCAGACCTAAAGTGTTCTGCGTCAGCCAGCTAGCCCACCAGGGCGCTGGGCACCCGGACTTCGGCTTCTACGCCTCCAAGCAGATGCAGAAGAGCCAACCCAAGTCCGGCCAGACGCCGGAATGCGGTGTGATGGAGGTCAAACCCGTCGGTGATGACGCCTGGTTGACCGCCGAGGGCGATCAGGTGAGCAAATACTGGGACAAGTACCGGCTGGTGCTGGTCACCAACACCCGGGACTTCGTTCTGCTCGGAGAGGACGCTCAGGGCAACCCAGCCAAGCTTGAGACCTTCAGGCTCGCTGACTCCGCCGCCGACTTCGGGTCGAAACTGCAACATCCCCGGGTCTTTGCCGGAAAGATTGGCCCAGCGCTGTCGGAATACTTAACCCGAGCCCTATCCCACCGGGCCACGTTGACTGAACCCCGCGACCTGGCACGGCTGCTGGCCTCCTACGCCCGCGACGGACTGGCGAGGGTTGAAGCTTCCGGTGACTCGTCGTCTCTCGACACGGTGAGGTCCGCGTTAGAGGAGGCCTTGGGGGTCAAATTTGAGGGAGACCAAGGCGCCGCCTTCTTTCGTTCAACCCTGGTGCAGACCCTCTTCTACGGCATCTTCTCGGCCTGGGCTCTCTGGTCCCGACAGACTCCGCCACCCACAGGCTCCTTCAACTGGCACGACGCCGTCTGGCACCTGCGAGCCCCGGTGCTGCGCGCCCTGTTCCAGCAGCTTTCCGACCCCGGCAAATTGAAGCCGTTGGGATTGGTGGAGGTGTTGGACTGGACGGCTGCGGCCCTGGACCGGGTAGACCGCACCGCCTTCTTCGACAAGTTCAACGAGGGCGAAGCGGTGCCCTATTTCTACGAGCCGTTCCTGGAAGAGTTCGACCCGGCCCTGCGCAAGCAGCTTGGCGTGTGGTACACGCCCACAGAGGTTGTGCGCTACATGGTTGCCCGCGTAGACAAGGCGCTCAAGGACGACCTGGGCATCGCCGACGGGCTGGCGGCTGAGAACGTCTACGTCCTGGACCCCTGCTGCGGCACCGGGGCCTACCTAGCAGAGACGCTGAAGCGCATAGCCGCGAATCTGGAGGGGCACGGCTTGGGTGCCCTTGTCGGAGCACGGGTGAAGCAAGCCGCGACCCAGCGGGTGTTCGGGTTCGAGATCATGCCCGCACCCTTCGTCGTGGCCCATCTGCAGGTCGGTCTGACTATGCGGGCGCTGGACGCGCCCCTGTCTGAAAACGGAACCGAGAGAGCGGGGGTGTTCCTCACCAATGCCCTGACTGGCTGGGAGCCGACGGTGCAAAAGCCTCTGCCTTTTCCGGAACTAGAAGAAGAGCGGGACCGGGCCGAGAGGGTGAAGCAGGAAACGCCGGTGCTGGTCATCCTGGGCAATCCGCCATACAACGGATTCGCTGGCATGGCAGTGGAGGAGGAGCGAGAGCTTTCGACAGCCTATCGGACGACAAAACAGGTGCGTAGGCCGGAGGGCCAGGGGCTTAACGACCTGTACGTCAGGTTCTTCCGCATGGCGGAGCGGCGCATCGCGGAAACGACCAAGCGGGGCATCGTATGTTTCATCTCCAACTACTCCTGGCTGGACGGTCTGTCGTTCACCGGTATGCGAGAACGCTACCTGGAGGCTTTCGACGCCATCCGCATCGACTGCCTGAATGGCGACAAGTACAAGACCGGTAAGACGACGCCCGACGGCGCGCCGGACCCCAGCATCTTCTCAACCCCCGAGGACCCGGTGGGCATTCAGGTGGGAACGGCAATCACGACGCTGGTGCGCAAGGCCGACCACGCGCCGACAAAAACGGTCGGCTTTCGCCACCTTTGGGGCCAAGCCAAGCGCGAGAAGTTGACTGCGACAGCGCAGACGTCCGCGGAGGCACTCTACGACAGCGTTGAGCCAATCTTGCCGCTGGGCCTCCCCTTCGCAGGAACGACGGTCAGCGAGGGTTGGTCGAATTGGCCAGCATTGCCGGGGTTGTTTCCAGCCTATTTCCCCGGTGTAGTCACTAACCGTGATGCTTTCCTGGTTGACATTGACCTCGACCGGCTCAAGGGTCGAATTACCCATTACTTCGACTCAAAATTGAGCCATGAGGAGATTGCTAGGCGTTATCCGGTTGCGATGAAGACAACTTCCTCGGTAACGCTCAATGCCCGCGCGGTTCGCGATGTGCGGCTCACCCGTAGTAGTCCAGACACGGACGCATTCATTCTGTACGCATTCAGGCCGTTTGATAACCGATGGCTCTATTGGGAATCGGACTCAGGCCTTCTGGCTCGACCAAGCCCCGACTATAGACCGAATGTGTTTGAAGGGAATCTGTGGCTGGTTTCGCAACAGAAGCCACGCCGGGAATGGTCACCTCCGCAAGTGATTTCAGGAATGGGTTGCTACGATCTGATGGATCGGAATGTTTCGTGCTTTCCCGTCTGGCTCCGTGACCACGGTCTTGGGTTGGAAGGGGACCAGTATGGGCGCCGCCCCAACCTGTCGGAGGCCGCACGAATCTACCTTGACGGCCTAGGCTTGGGAGTGGAGGATCTCTTCCACCACGTCCTCGCCGCGCTGCACGACCCCGCCTATCGGGAGGCCAACGCTGGTGCGCTGCGCATGGAGTGGCCCCGCATTCCGCTTCCAGGCTGGCCAGACGGCGATGCAGAGGGGGCGGCAGAGGAGCTGGCAGCATCCGCCGCGCGGGGGAGGGAACTGGCCGCGCTGCTGAACTCCGACACCCCCGTTCCCGGAGTCACCGTTAGCACTCTGCGTCCGGAGATCAGCGTTATCGCCGTGCCGTCAACCGTCGACGGGAGCAACATGGCCAGCAGCGACTTCGCGTTGACGGAGGGTTGGGGCCACTTCGGTCAGGGAGAGGCTGTCATGCCCGGCCAGGGGCGTGTAGTCGAGCGGCCCTACACGACTGACGAAAGGGCCGTCTTGGGTCAAACCGTGCAGACTCTCGGCGACACAACGTTCGACATCTATCTAAATGACCGCGCCTACTGGTGCAACATCCCAGCCGTCGTCTGGAACTACAAGCTGGGCGGCTACCAGGTCCTTAAAAAGTGGCTCTCGTATCGGGAGCGCAGCGTCTTGGGGAGGCCACTGACCCCGGAGGAAGTGCAGCATTTCACTGACACCGCGCGGCGGATTGGGGCGATATTGATGGCGGTTAAGGAAAGTTGAAACCCTCGCGTGAGTTCTTTAGAAAATCCTTTTCGCGCATATCCAGTTTCTTGTGGAAGCGAGAAGGAGTTCTATGGCCAGTAGGGATAAGCATTGTCGTTGTAATCTGCGGGATCGCCTCCTGGCAGTGTTGGGACAAATTCACCGATCACAGGGAATCCCTCAGCACGACCATCCGCAATATTGCCCTAGTAATCGGAGGGGGGGCCGCCATACTGCTCGCTGTCTGGCGTAGCAGAGTAGCGGAGCGTCAAGCTGCTACTTCGCAACAGGGTTTGTTGAACGAACGCTACCAGAAGGGTGCTGAGATGCTCGGTAGCAGTGTTCTCGCTGTCCGCCTCGGCGGAATATATGAGTTGCAAGGTTTGGCCAAACAGTATCCTGGGCAGTACCACGTCCAGACTATGCGTCTGCTCTGTGCGTTCATAAGACACCCAACTAAAGACGCGAACATCCCAGAGCAGCCGGAGGACGCGAAAACGTTCACCCTACGAGAAGACGTGCAGGTGGCTATCAAGGTGATTGGTGGACGTAGTGAAAACCAACTGGGGCTTGAGGCTAAAGGAGACTACTACATTGACCTGCACAGCACCGACCTCAGAGGCGGCAATCTACGAGGCCTGAATCTCTCTGCGCTAGGCCGAGATGTGCCTATTACCATGTCGATGAATACGGCCTTTTCCAACCCTCTAATGCGAACAGACTTGAGTGCAGCAAAACTGCAAGGAGCTGACTTCTTTCTTACGCAGATTTCAGGAGTCGATTTCTCTCGCAATGGAAAATCTCCAGCTAGTGGCTTAACGACCTTCCAACTCTGGGTAGCCCAATGGGATGACGCCAATTCTCCCGTGTTGAAAGGCCTAGTTGATCCTGAGACCGGTAGAAACCTAGAGGACGATTATGCAGAAGTACGCACCCATCGGGAACACAGCGAATCGCTGTAAGGAGACCTGTTTCTACACCGCCAGCCAGAGCCGAATCACAAACACGGCGCGGCGGATTGGGGCGATATTGGGGTTGGTGACTGGAATCGGTTAGAATGAGACGTACAGAACGAAATAGAGAGGTCTCTACCTGTGGGAACATTCAAGTGGCCGTTACGGATTTCCAGCATGGACGGCCAACAGGCCCGGGAGATAGAAGCGACGGTGGACACTGGAGCCGCCTACACCACGTTGCCGACTAGCCTGCTGCGTGAACTTGGAGTTGAACCGATCGGCAAGCGCAGGTTTCTGCTGGCCGACGGGCGTCGGATAGAGATGGACTACGGGGAAGCCCGGGCAACCATCGACGGCGAGAGTGTGACGACTCTGGTGGTTTTCGGTGAAGACAACGCCCCACCCCTGCTGGGGGCCTATACCCTGGAAGGTCTGGCCCTGGCGGTGGACCCGGTGGAGCAGCGATTGGTCCCGACCCACCTCATCCTGTACTGAAAACCAGCACAGCCCTTGAAATTCTGATTTCATGGGTGCATAATTATTGATGTCAGTCCCTTGGCGGTTTGAGCGGTGCGGACCCACCCGTTCCCATCCCGAACACGGAAGTGAAACGCTCCAGCGCTGACGATACTGCTCCGGCGACGGAGTGGGAAAATAGGCCACTGCCGGGGGGCTTTTCTTTTGTAGGCGACCCGGCAATGAGAACGCTCCCAGCCTTGGAATTGCCTCCCTCGAACCCTTCCATTTTGGGTTTGGGTATGATAGAGTGATAGCGTTCTCATCGATTGTTAAATAATTCACATACTTACTGCCCCAGAACACCACCGAATAGGAGCCTGGGAACCTTTACACCAGTCGCGAAAGCGACCTATAATGGGAATATCTAGGCCCCGACGCTTGATAAGGAGTTCCCGGGGGTTCCGCTCGATGTTCCCACGACGCGCATGAAGGACCTTGCGTCCTTTACGATTCAGAGTTCACGGGCAAGCTTCAGGGGTAACCTTGCCGGAAGGCCAACAGGCCAAATGAGGGGGTGCCTATAATGGGCAGCAGATTCGAAAAGTTTTCGGAGCGTGCACGTCGGGTCCTCTCCCTGGCCCAGGAAGAGGCCCAAAGGTTCAACCACAACTACATCGGCACCGAGCACATACTGCTGGGGCTGGTGCGTGAGACCGAAGGCGTAGCCGCCCGAGTCCTCTCCAACTTGGGCGTCGACCTGAGCAAGGTCCGCTCTGCAGTGGAGTTCATTATCGGCCGCGGGGAGCGACCCGCCCAGGGCGAAATAGGCCTGACCCCCAGGGCCAAGAAGGTGGTTGAGCTGGCGGTGGACGAAGCCCGCCGCATGAACCACACCTACATCGGAACAGAACACCTTCTCATCGGCCTTCTCCGGGAGGGCGAGGGAGTGGCAGCCGGAGTCTTGGAAAGCCTGAGTGTAACCCTGGACAAGGTGCGCTCAGAGACCCATCGGATACTCAGCCAGAGTTCTCCCCAGTCATCCGGTGGATACGGGACGAAGAGCTCCACACGTACCCCAACGCTGGACCAGCTGGGAATCGACCTCACCAAGGCCGCCAGGGACAAAAAGTTGGACCCGGTGGTGGGGCGCGACCAGGAAATCCAGAGGGTCATCCAGATACTCAGCCGGCGGACAAAGAACAACCCGGTGCTGATGGGCGAACCAGGAGTCGGCAAGACCGCCATCGTGGAGGCCCTGGCACAGCGAATCTCGCAGAACGACATCCCAATCACTCTCCAGGACAAGCGCCTGGTTACTCTGGACATGGGCGCCCTGGTTGCGGGAACCAAGTACCGGGGTGAGTTTGAGGAGCGGCTCAAGAAGGTGGTCGAGGAGATCAAGAACTCGGGCAACTGCGTGCTGTTCATCGACGAGATGCACACCATCGTCGGAGCCGGAGCCGCCGAAGGAGCCGTTGACGCGGCCAACATCCTGAAACCTTCGCTGGCCCGCGGAGAACTCCAGTGCATCGGGGCCACCACCATGGACGACTACCGAAAGCACGTGGAACGCGACCCGGCCCTTGAACGCCGCTTCCAACCTGTAGTCGTGGCGGAACCCTCGGTGGATGAGACGGTGAGCATCCTCCAGGGCATCAAAGAACAGTACGAGATACACCACGACCTGAGCATATCCGAGGAGGCGGTCTCAGCGGCGGCCAGCCTGGCTTCCCGCTTCATCGCCGACCGGTTCCTGCCCGACAAGGCCATCGACCTTATGGACGAGGCTTCATCCAGGGTAAGGCTAAGGAACGCCTCGACTCCGCTCTCCGTGCAGCAGTCCGAAATGGTGCTGGAAAACGTGCGGAAAGAGAAGGACGACGCCATAGCCGCCCAGCAGTACGAACACGCGGCTGAACTCAGGGAGAGGGAGCTGCGTCTGCTGGAAAACCTGGAAAACGACAAGAAAGAATGGCACGAGGAACAGGACAGCAACAAACCGGTGGTCAGTGCCGAGGACATTGCCGAAGTGGTGAGCATGTGGACCGGCATCCCGGTCACGCGGCTGGCCATGGAGGAGACGGAAAGGCTGCTCCACATGGAGCAGGAAGTCCACAAGAGAATCATCGGCCAGGAAGAGGCCATCGTCAGCGTTTCCAAGGCGGTGCGCCGCGCTCGCGCCGGGCTGAAGGACCCAAGACACCCCATAGGCGTGTTCCTGTTCCTGGGCCCCACCGGAGTGGGAAAGACGGAGTTGGTCCGCGCCCTGTCGGAGTTCATGTTCGGCAGTGAAGATTCCATGATCCGTTTGGACATGTCCGAGTTCCAGGAGAGGCACACTGTCGCACGGCTCATCGGGGCGCCTCCGGGATACATCGGGTACGACGAGGGCGGCCAGCTTACCGAAGCGGTCCGCAGGAAGTCCTACAGCGCCATTCTGCTGGACGAAATCGAGAAGGCCCACCCCGAGGTGTTCAACATCCTGTTGCAAATATTCGACGACGGGCACCTGAGCGACGCCAAGGGCCGCAAGGTGGACTTCCGCAACTCGATCATAGTGATGACCAGCAACCTTGGCTCCGACCTGATAAAGAGGGAGACCGCGTTGGGCTTCTCCATCAAGACGGACCAGGCGCAGTCGGACAAGCAGCAGTACGAGCGCATGAAGGACAAGGTGCTGGACGAGGTGAAGCGGTTCTTCAGGCCGGAGTTCCTGAACCGCATCGACGCCACCGTGGTCTTCCACGCTCTGTCCGAGGAGCACATAGTCTCCATAGTGGACCTGATGATGGAGCAGGTAAGGTCCGAGTTGGCGGAGAAGGACATCGGCCTCGAAACCACCCAGGCCGCCAAAGAGTGGCTGGCCGAGCACGGCTACGACCCCAACTTCGGCGCCAGGCCGTTGCGGCGGCTTATCCAGGACACGGTCGAGGACAAGCTGTCCGAGGAACTGCTGTCAGGGAAGATGGTCGCGGGAGACGTGGCGATCGTGGATGCCGAGGACGGCGAGACGGTGATAAGGGTGAAGGGGAAAGAGGAAGCGGAAGCCGAAGTGGAAGACGAAGACGTCGAAGAAGCGGCGGCGTTGCCCTCCGCCTGATTCCATCTCCCTCTAGTTTCAGACAAGGCTGCGGGGCGTCAATGACGCCCCGCATTTCATTTTCCCCGTTTCAGCCTGATATGGGAGGCCCACCAGGGCATGACACAGAGTAGATTCATTGGAGTCGACGGCTGTCCTCAGGGCTGGTTCGCGGTGGGACTTGACGAACACGGAGGATATGAGACCAGGGTGTTCGGAAAGTTCCAAGAACTGCTGGCCCACTACTCTGACGCCGATCTGGTACTGGTGGACATCCCAATAGGGCTTCCTGAAGGAGCGGGCGGGCGTGACTGCGATCGCGAGGCCCGGCGGCGACTGGAGCGCCGCCGGTCGAGCGTATTCCCGACTCCCACGCGTCAGACTGTGAGGCAGGCATATGAATCACCCAGGGATTACCGAGCCGCCTGTGATATCGAATGCAGATTGACCGGCAAGAATATCAGCCAACAGGCGTTTCGCATTGCTCCAAAGATAGCGCAAGTGGATAGGGCGCTATTGGAGCGGGGACCTATAGCAACGCCCCAAGTGAGGGAGGTCCATCCGGAGCTTTGTTTCTGGGCGTTGAACCGCAACCGGCCCATGATGTTTAACAAGAAGCGGGCTGAGGGAGAGACGGAGAGGCTCGATCTTCTTCAAGCCATCGAGCCGCAGTCTGGAGAGATATTCAATGCAGCTTGCACCAAGTTCCTCCGGAAGGAAGTCGCCAGAGACGACGCCGTAGATGCGCTGGCGCTAGCGGTGACAGCGCACCGCGGCCTCGGACAGCTGCAAACAGTCCCGGACGATCCTCCGAGGGACGCCTGTGGATTGCCGATGGAGATTGTGTACTGGGATCCTGGGGACAGATAGTGACTAGTAGGGGCGACCGGCCGGTCGCCCCTACGCCGTTTATTCCGCAACGCTACAGAGGAATGTACGTCTGGCTGGTGTGGCAATGACAATTCTAAGTTGACGTTGGGCGTCTTGACAGGGTTAACTAGAGCGCGCTGGGGAACGCGGAGTTTATCCGGCCCGTCCAATTGGAGGGAGTGAAGAGGATGAGTGGAGAACGAAGCCGGACGGTTTTCTTCTGCCGGGACTGCGGCAACGAAAGCCTCAAGTGGATGGGGTTCTGCCCCGCGTGCGGAAGCAAGAACCCGTTGTCGGAGGCGCCGCGCGCCAGTTCCACCTCGACCCCTCGTCGGACGGCCATTCACCAGCCAGCCGAACTGGAAGAGCTTTCCGGTATAGAGCCAAACCGCCATCCCAGAATGTCTGTGGGGATTGGCGAGTTTGACCGTGTGCTGGGCGGAGGAATAGTCCCGGGCTCGGCTGCGCTCATGGCCGGTGAGCCCGGAGTGGGCAAGTCGACTCTGCTGCTCCAAGCGGCTGGCATAGCAGCCAATCGTGGACTGAAAGTGGTCTACGTGAGTGGAGAAGAGTCGGCGCAGCAAATCAAGGTCCGCTCGAACCGTCTAGGGATCCAAGGAGCAGGAGTCTTCCTTCTGGCCGAAACGGACGTTGACCAGATTATCGAGCGGCTCGATCGCTCCGAGGCGTCGCTGGTCATCGTGGACTCTATCCAGACGCTGCACGCCGGAGACGTCCAATCGGGGCCGGGAAGCGTCGCTCAGGTACGAGAGTGTGCGCTTCGGTTGATTCGCTGGTGCAAGGAAATGACGGTCCCGCTGATTATGTCCGGCCACGTGACCAAGGACGGGGCGCTGGCAGGGCCTCGTGCATTGGAGCACATGGTGGACGTGTCGCTCCATATGGAGGGGGAGAACGCCACGTCGTACCGAATCCTTAGAGGAGACAAAAACCGTTTCGGCTCCACTGATGAGGTGGGCATCTTCAAGATGGCCGGGGCCGGACTTGTTGAAGTCGACGACCCTTCCAGGGTGCTGCTGGCGCACAGGCAGAACGGCTCCGTCGGTTCGGCCATTGTACCGGTTATTGAAGGGAGTCGGCCGCTGCTGGTGGAGATTCAGTCCCTCACTTCGCCGTCCATTCTGCCTGCTCCGCGTAGAGTGACCAACGGCACGGACTATAACCGGCTGCTGATGCTGTCAGCGGTCCTGAGCCGCCGGGTTGGACTGAGCCTCGCAAGCCAGGACATCATCGTGAACGTGGCGGGAGGACTGCGAATCCGGGAGCCGGGGGCGGACCTGGCCACGGCATTATCGATAGCGTCCAGCTGCCTCAACTCACCCCTGCCGGAGGACATGGCAGCCATCGGTGAAGTGGGGCTGACCGGGGAGCTGAGGCCGGCGGCCCAACTGGAACGCCGCCTGGGAGAGGCAGCCCGTCTTGGCTTCCGGAAGGCCATCGTTCCCCCCGCTGGAGCCGGGAATGGAAGAGTCCCGGCGCCTGAGGGCATCGAGTTGGCGGTGATGCCTACCCTGGCCATGGCCGTGCGGCAGAGTCTCGGGGCGGCGACGACTGCCTGACATGAGACCACAATAGGTCAGGTTGACGGGAGTTTCCGCCTGGCGTAGAATTCGCAAGGCGCCCAACCCTGACCCTTCCCGGAGGAGTCCATGTTCGACCGAGAAATGCTGGACAAGTACTTTACCGAGTTGCGCGACAGATACGCCAACGAACCCGACTGGGAACAGTTGGTCCGAGACTCACACCTGGGGATAGCCAGGTCTGACGCGTCCGTCGACCTGGGAGACATCGACGGCAGGATCAAGGAACTAATAGAAAAGCACAAGTAACCGGGGCGCAAACCATAGCTCCGGGCCTTTTGCCGCCGACGCCGCAGTCATGGGCAGAATGAGCGTGCAAATCGCTTGACACAGCCATGCAAACGGCGTATAAACTTATTGGCAAGCACGCCTAATATGGAAGCTTTACGTGTAAGGGAGGTTGTCCATGCTTAAGATAGGCCACAGTGTCACAGTACCGCCGACGCTGCGGGGGCCAATCCCCGAAGCAGGTGAAAACCCGACCATAGGAGTCCCCGAAGAGCTGGAGACCGTCCCTGGAATTCCCCAGGACAAGAAGACGGTGGACTGGTACAGCGTCCACTATCCCCTGGAAAGCCACCAGGTGGAGAACTTCGTGTACAGGGCTTGGTCCCGCGCCGTCAGTGACATCAAAGAGACCCGTGAAGAGCACGAGCGGCTGAACAAGCCTCTCATCCGTGAAGCCAACCAGTCCGGGAACGTCGAGCCTCACGGCGAAGCCGACTGGTCCAAGGACTACACGGACGAAATCAAGGAAAAGGCCATGGAACTGGGTTTCTCCATGGTGGGCATGACCGCTTTTGACAAGCGGTACGCCTACAAGAGCAAGAAAAACTGGATTAAGCCCTTCCCCAACGCCATATGCCTGGCGCTGGAGCAGCCTTACGAAGAGACCCAGACCATCCCCAGCGAGCCGGCGGAGGCCGCCGTGTTCGCCACCTACCGGAGAGAGACGGGCATTGCGCTGGCATTCGCCGAGCACATCCGCTCTCTCGGATTCCACGCCCAGATTCACGCCCCCACGGACGCCAGCACGGCCGTGATCCCGATGTTCGTAGCCGCGGGGATGGGCCAGCAAGGAGCGATGGGTTACCTGCTGTCGCCTCACTTCGGCTCCCGCCACCGCCTGATGATGATCACCACCGACATGCCCCTTGAGCACGACAGCCCCGTGGACTACGGCATTCACGCTTTCTGTTCTGTGTGCCAGGTGTGCGTGAACCGCTGCCCGGGCCGCGCCCTCATGCGGGAGAAGGTCTGGTGGAGAGGCGTCGAGAAGTTCAAGCTGATCGCCAAGAGGTGCCGCCCGGTGATGGCCAGGTACGCCGCATGCGGAATCTGCATGAAGGTATGCCCGGTACAGCGCTACGGCCTGCAGAACACGCTGGATCACTACGCTGCCACCGGAGAGGTGCTGGGCAAGGGCACCCACCTGCTGGAAGGCTTCGAGATGCACGACTCGGGCTACTTCGGCCCCGGCGAGCTTCCCAGGTTTGACGCTGACTTCTTCCACGTGCCGGAAGGCACCGCCAGCGAGTACCTGTTGAAGGACCTCACCGAGAAGATGTCGGTGGGCGACGTGCCACAGGGCCCTGGCGGAGATGAGGCTTTCGCCGAGTTCCGCTCACGGCTGGAAGACGCAGTCAAGGGTCCCATCAACGCCATGGACCTGGAGTGGGACGAGGAGGACATGGACGAGTTCTAGTCCAGATTCCTCGAAACAGCGACCAAAGCAGAGGGGCGGCGCATTCAAGTGCGCCGCCCTTTCTTATTGTCTCCCTCACCCCAGCCCTCTCCCTGAGGGAGAGGGGGTAAAATGCAGATGTGCCGTCAGATCTTCTAGGGACCCTCCACCCCCATCCTAACCTTCCCCCTTGAAGAAGGAAGGGAAACCTACAGGGGCCGCCATGTTTGACCTCATGCCACTTGTCCGTTGACGCCGCTGAATGCGCCTCCATAAACTGAAATGCAACGGGACGGACCCGGAATTCGGGTCCGTCCCACTTTTTTGTGGAGGGCGTACATGGAACTGAATTGCCGACGCTGCGGCGACACTCGTCTCATCAGGCTCGCCAAGAGGCTGGACCAAGACAACGAGGTCTACAGGTGCCGGGGATGCGGCTTCATCTTCAGTCCCTCGGACCGAGGCCCATACCATGCTACGGCATTGGGCGCATAGGACGGCCTGTTGAACAAGAAGCCCTATAAACGCACCAAGCGACACCGGGAAGACCCCGTCTACTTCGCTCGGAGAGTCCTGGGGGTTGAGCCCTGGTCGAAGCAGGTGGAGGCGCTAACCGCTGTCGCGGAAAACGAGCGGGTGGCGGTGAAGTCAGGCAACGGCCTGGGCAAGGGGTTCTCTGCAGCGGTGGCGCTCCTCTGGTTCATGAGCTGCCACGACCACGCTGTGGCCCTGAGCACGGCACCCACCTTCAGGCAGGTCCGTCACATCCTCTGGAAGGAGGTGCACCGCCGCTATCGAAACGCCAAGTACGACCTTGGCGGAAAGCTGCTGGACACCCGCCTGGAGATGCCGGAACGGGACAGCTTTGCGATGGGGTTGTCCGCGGACAGCCCCGATGAGTTCCAGGGGTTTCACAGCGCCAACATGCTCGTCGTGGTGGACGAGGCGGAGGGTGTGGCCGAGCCCATCTACGAAGCCATCGAGGCGTTGATGACCTCGGAGAACTGTCGACTGCTGCTCATCGGCAACCCTACCACCGTCACCGGCTCCTTTCGCCGGGCCTTTCACGAGGACAGGGAGCTGTACCACACCATAACGATATCCGCGTACGACAGTCCCAACGTGGCGGAGGGCGCCAAGACGGTCCCAGGACTGGTGACCGCCAGGTGGGTGGAGCAACGGCGCAAGATATGGGGTGAAGACAACCCCATATTCCAGGCCAGGGTGTTGGGAGAGTTCCCAGAGCAGTCGGAGGACACGCTGATATCCCTCTCCGCCATCGAAGGGGCGGCCAAGGTCTCAGGCGGAGCGGTGGAGCATGACGATGAGCCCCAGCCGACGGTGGTCGCCGTGGACGTGGCACGGTTCGGCAGCGACAGAAGCGTCATCCTCGTGCGGCGTGGGAGCCAGGTGCGTCCGGTACGGACTTTCCGGGGCCTGGACACCATGAAGCTGACGGGCCTCGTGGTTGACGCCATCAACGAGGCCGACCCGGAGGACGTGGTGGTCGACGAGGTGGGCATAGGGGCCGGAGTTGTGGACCGGCTGAAGGAGCTGGGATACAGGGTGGACGGCGTCAACGTGGGCAGGGCCGCCCATGACCCCAGCCGCTTTGCCAATCTCAGGGCGGAAGGTTACTGGAACCTGCGACAACTCATCACCAGCGGCGAGGTAGCTCTGCCTGCGGACAAAGAGCTGATGGGCGAATTGGCCGCCCTTAAGTACAGCTTCAACAGCACTGGCCAGCTATTGGTGGAGAGCAAGGAGGACATGCGCAAGAGGGGAGTCCGTTCGCCGGACAAAGCGGACGCACTGATGCTGGCCTTCCTGCCTTACCGGCGGCGGGTGAAGCTCTGGGGATGAGACGACCCTAGCCCAGGACCCTTCGACTCCACTGCGTTTCGCTCAGGGCGAACGGGGCAAATAGATAAACCACATGGAGGAGAACATGACAACCTCAATCAAACCAGCGAACCCATTGCGGGCCGCGTTGGAAGCTCTGGGCTGGAGACCAGGCAAAGTTGGCAACGGCATGCACCCATCGCCCGCGACCAAGGCCAACCGCACGTCCCGCGTTGACGTGGACCGCTACAGCGAGATATCGGGCCTGGGACAGGACTGGGCCAAAACAGTGTACGGGAGCTACTACGCTTCCTCCGTACCCGTATACTCGGCCATTCGGGTCCGCAGCGAGGCGCTGGCACGCCCCGGTTTGACGACGCTGACTAGAGACGGCGCGTCGGGTTGGGTCCCAGCAGGTTTGGACCATCCGGCGCAGCAGCTCGTCGACCGGGTAAACCCCTGGCACACCCAGGGCGACCTGTGGAGGGCCAACGAGACGTACTTGAGCCTGTGGGGCTCGGCCCTCTGGGCCCTGGAACTGGGCGACGACGCCAAGTGGGAAATCTGGCCTCTGCGCCCCGACCGGATGCGCGTGCTGCCCGATAGACACCAGTACGTCAAGGGTTACGTCTACATGGGAGTGACGGGGCCTGTTCCTTACACGCGCGACGAGATCGTGTGGTTCCGCTACTTCAACCCCATGGACGAGTACGCCGGCTTGTCCCCGATGGCTCCGCTAAGGCTTTCCGCCGACATGGGTGCGGACGCCATGCGCTTCAATCGGAACTTCTTCCGGAACTCAGCCCAGCCTGACGTGATTTTCACCACTGAGGAGGGGATGACCGACGATGAGGTGGAGGACTTCTACCAGCGTTGGGAGCGGAGGTTCAGAGGCCCTGGAAACGCCCACCGGCCAGCCATAGCCAGCTTTATCAAGGACATAAAGACGTTGGGGTTCACCCACCGGGAGATGGAGTTCGTACAGGGGCTACGTTGGAGCCTGGAAGACGTGAGCCGCACCTTTGGCGTGCCCATGCCGCTCCTGTCCGACTATCAGAACGCCACATTCGCCAACATCAACACGGCGGAACGCATCTTCTGGCGGAACACAATGATCCCGGAGATGAAGTTCCTGGAGGAGCAGATAAACGAGAAGCTGCTGCCCATGCTGGGATATTCGGGCGTCAGGGTGGAGTTCGACCTGGCCGACGTCGAGGCCCTGAAGGAGGACGAGAACGACCGGGCCAATAGGGAAGCGCTGCTGCTGGACCGGGGAGTCCTCACAATAAACGAGGTTAGGCGAAGCCGAAATCTACCCGACGTGCCTTGGGGCAATGCGCCCAGGGAGGTTTAATACGGACTTCTATCGGTCGCACAAGAAAGGCTGGGCCAACGTGATTCTGCAAGATGAGGTCGACAAGACATGAAGATGCCGACGAAAGGGACCGTTGGACACATGGGGACCGGCCTCGTGTCAGGCATCCTGATCGGACTGGGCTTTCTCCCCGAGGGATGCGTCGTCACCGGCTGGGTGGCGGTCAGGCAATCTGTTTCCTGGCTGCACAAGCGCGACACGGTCGGCGTGGACATGATGGAGCACATGTGCGCACTGGTCCCCGCCATCATCGCGGCGCTGCTCTTCAGGGAGTTCATCTAGAGTCCAAAG
>DAOUJI010000074.1:0-4163 GCA_034422875.1 Dehalococcoidia bacterium
CCTATGCTCCACCACCCGCAGCATGGCCCAGAAGGACGCAGCTACAAAGAAGACCAGGAAGGGTTCAGGCCGGTAGAAGTGGCTGTGCTGTATGCTGACCACGGTCAGAGCCGTCAACCCCGCTCCCAGCAGTCCGGCCCTGCGGTCGAAGATTCTCTTGCCCAACAGGTAGACCAAGAACACCGTCCCTACGTCCGCCACGACGGCGAGGGAACGCCCGATATAGGCCATGTTCAGTAGGGAGCTTAGATCTGTGAAGGGCTCGAATATCCCCCGGATGAGCACGATGGCGTATATCAGAAGGGAACCCAGGGGGAACCAGTGGGGGTTCAAGGGACTTTCGGCTGGATCCAGGGCCGTGGGCAGGCTGGGCAGCCCCGGCTTGGTCTCGGGGAAGGGCCGGTTGCATTCCACGTATCCAGGGGAGTCAGTGAGCGTCCGGAACATGCAGTCAGCGCGCATGTAAAGGGAGCGCTCGTCGGGATGGAAGCCATACCCGTCATCCCAGCCTATTCCGTACAGGCGCAACCCCAGCGCCACAGCAAGGATGAGGGGAAGCAACAGGGCCGGGGCAAACCGGCTGTATGTTTGGACCGACCCCGGCAGGGACGGCAATTTCAGTTCCGGCAATTTAAGCCATGTTCAAGCTAGACCGATTTCGGCTGTTCATAGGGGAATCCGAGCGCCGATATTCTAGCAACCTACTCTTACGCCGGTAAACCTAAAGCAGGATTCCCCTCCAATAGAATCGTCGCACGAGCGCAGACGCCTGGAAGGATGGCCGAAAAGTTCCCTCTCCCGTCAAGAGACCTGTGCACGACTGGTAGGGGCGACCCTTGTGGTCGCCCTTGGTCGTCGTCCAGTCAGGGAACAGGGCAACCACGAGGGTTGCCCCTACGAACATACACCGCCGTGAGGAGGAATCTGCACAAGAAAGGGGAGGCATAATGCCTCCCCTTTGGTCATTCATGTGACGGGACTCTAGAGGCCCTTGTCTGTCATAAACGAGCAGAGGTCGGCGGTCCGGCAGGAGTAACCCCACTCGTTGTCGTACCAGCCGAGCACCTTCACCATCCGCTTTTCCATGACCATCGTGGACAGGGAGTCGAGAATGCAGCTATGTGGGTTGCCCTTGAAGTCGGTGGACACCAGTGGCTCCTCACTGAACTCCAGAATCCCGTTGAGCTTGCCCTCTGCGGCGCTCTTGAAGGCTGCGTTCACGTCTTCGACGCTCACGTCCCGTGAGACCGTAGCGGTGAAGTCGGTCAGAGAGACCGTGGCCGTGGGCACTCGCAGGGCCATGCCGTGGAGCTTGCCGTTCAGTTCCGGTATTACGCTCCCCACGGCCCTGGCGGCGCCGGTGCTGGTGGGTATGATGTTCATGGCAGCCGCTCTGGCCCGCCTCAGGTCCTCGTGGACCTGGTCCAGAATCTTCTGGTCGTTGGTGTAGGCGTGGACCGTGGACATCAGGCCGTGCTCCACTCCAAAGTTCTCGTTGAGCACCGCCACCATCGGAGCAAAGCAGTTCGTGGTGCAGGAGGCGTTGGAGACAATCTTGTGGCCCGCCGGGTCGTACTTGCCGTCGTTTACTCCCAGCACCAGGGTAATGTCCTCACCCCGGGCCGGCGCCGAAATGACCACCTTCTTGGCGCCGCCCTCCAGGTGACCCGCGGCTTGGTCCGCGTTGGTGAAGAATCCGGTGGACTCTACTACCAGGTCGGCGCCCACCTCGGACCAGGGAATCTTCGCCGGTTCTCTCTCCTGGAAGACTGTGATGGGCTTGCCATCCACGGCCAGGGCGCCGTCGACCGGCTCCACCGTGCCTGGGTAGACCCCGTAGCTTGTGTCATACTTGAACAGGTGAGCGTTGGTCTTGGCGTCAGCCAGGTCATTGACCGCCGCCACTTCCAGCTTGTCAGGGTAGCGTTCCATAATCGCCCGCGTCACCTGCCGCCCAATTCGTCCGAATCCATTGATCCCTATCCGGGTAGTCATCACAACACCTCCAGAGGACTATCGGTCCGTTTCTTCTGACATTCTACCTGAGATTCATGCTAACGTGCTTGAAAGCATCGGATCCGGCGTACCTCGCCGAGCTTCCCAGCTCTTCCTCTATCCTTAACAAACGGTTGTATTTCGCCAGCCGCTCGGAGCGGCACGGGGCGCCTGACTTAATCTGACCCGCGTCCCATGCCACGGCAAGGTCGGCTATGGTGCTGTCCTCAGTTTCGCCCGAACGGTGGCTAATGACGTTGGCCCATCCGGCTTCCTTGGTCATTTCCACGGCCTCCAACGTCTCCGTAAGGCTTCCTATCTGGTTGACCTTGATGAGCACGGCGTTGCTGGCCCGTGACTCCACGCCTCTGCGTATGCGTTGGGAGTTGGTGGTGTAGAGGTCGTCTCCCACAAGCTGCACCCTGTCGCCGATTTTGGCCGTAAGGGACTGCCACCCTTCCCAATCGTCTTCAGAAAGCCCGTCCTCGATACTCAGGATGGGATACTTTGTAGTCCAGTCTGAGAAGTACGCAACAAATTCAGCGGGAGTAAGCGCCGCGCCCTCCCGTTCCAGAGTGTAGACACCGTCGGAATAGAGTTCGGTGGCGGCGACGTCCAGCATGACCCAGCAGTCCTGGCCTGGCTTATAGCCAGCCTTGGAAATGGCCTCCAGCACCAGGTCCACCGCCTCGGCGTTGGAAGACAAGGACGGAGCGAATCCTCCTTCATCTCCAACGGTGGTGCTCATCTCCAGGCTCGCCAGAATCCTGCCCAACGCCTGGTAAATTTCGGCGCCTGCCCTCATGGCTTCCCGGAACGAGTCAACCCCCACCGGCGCAGCCATGAACTCCTGGATGTCTGTGGAGTTGCGGGCGTGCCTTCCGCCGTTGAGTATGTTGAACATGGGCACCGGAAGCGAGTACGTGTCGTTGTCTGACAGGGAGCGATAGAGGGGAACACGACGGGAAGCGGCGGCGGCGTGGGCGGCAGCCATGGACACCGCCAGGATGGCGTTGGCGCCCAGGTTGGACTTGTCAGGAGTCCCATCCAGTTCCAGAAGCCGCTTGTCCAAGGCGCCCTGGTCAAAAGGCGAGCTTCCCTTCAGGGCCGGGGCTATGGCGCTTTCTATGTTGCCTACGGCCTTGAGGACCCCTTTTCCGTTGTACCTGGCTCGGTCTCCGTCCCGAAGCTCCAGGGCTTCATGGGCGCCGGTGGAGGCTCCTGAAGGGACCATAGCCAAGCCGACGGCCCCGTCGGACAGAAGGACTTCAGCTTCGACGGTGGGGTTGCCCCGCGAGTCCAAGACCTCGCGCGCCCTCACTTCACTTATGTGAGCCGCCACTCTTCACCATTCTTCACTAAGGGTCACCTGGAACTGCGGGCTTTGGCCGCCTCGACCGCCTTTTCCACCGCGTCAGCGGGCGTATCGGCGACGATAATCTGGTCATCAACAGCGCCGTTCCTGGATATGGTCCAGGTGCCAAGCCCCACGACTGGAACCCCATTGCCCAGGGCATGGCCAATCTCCGACAGAGTGCCGTAGGCGCCTTCCATAGCAATCACGGCCCGGCCGGTGTTGACCACGACCGAGTTCCGGGCGTATCCCATGCCGGTGCATATGGGGATGTCCACCCACTGGTTGGCCGCATCGGGGTCGATGCCGGGCAGGATGCCTATGGTTGTGCCTCCAGCCGCCTTGGCCCCTCTACAAACGGCCTCCATGACGCCGGACAACCCGCCGCAGGCCACTGGAACGCCCCGCAGAGCAAGCTCCCGACCCACCTCGAAGGAGAGTTCCTTGGTGGCGTCGGTGGCCTGACTTCCGCCAATAACTGAAATTATCAACAGCGCCCTCGTGTGTAGTCGCCCAGCGCACGGCGCTGGCTTACGTAAACCTGCGCCCGTTGCAGGGCGCACCGCATTATAGCAAAATTACGCTGCGCTGGGACTGGATGCGCCCCCATCCTAACCTTCCCCCGTGGGGGGGAAGGGATAGATGCTCCCATATCTGGGGGAGGGATGTGGTGGGGGCCGTCGCCCCACGACCGCTAGGGCAGGATGGCGCTGGTGGCGGCGTCCAAAGCTTCCACAATGGGGAAGGGGTAGACGCCCACGAATATCGAGCCTATGACCATCACCGCCAACACCCCGGTTATCCACCGCGACGG
>DAOUJI010000075.1:0-24177 GCA_034422875.1 Dehalococcoidia bacterium
GGTGGTCGAAGTAGACCCTGCCACGGGCCAAATCGACTTGCAAAAGTACTACGCAGTGGACGACTGCGGAGTGCAAATCAATCCCATGATAGTGGAGGGACAGGTGCACGGCGGGGTCGTTCAAGGAGTTGGCCCGGCTCTGTGGGAAGGCGTTGTCTACGACGAGGACGGCCAGCCCTTGACAGGGACGATGCTGGACTACGCGCTGCCCCGAGCTGACGGCTTCCCGGACATTCACGTTCAGTCCAACACGACACCCTCGCCGCACCATCCCTTAGGGGTGAAGGGTGTGGGAGAGGCCGGGACGATAGCGTCCACTCCGACGGTATACAACGCAGTGATGGATGCGCTGCGGCCGTTGGGTGTTGACCGTGTCGACATGCCGTTGACGCCGGAGAGGGTCTGGCGGGCCATCAACGACGCGCAGAACGGAGGCTAGCCATGTTTGCAGCACAGACAACTTACCATCGCGCGACTTCGGTGGCTGAGGCCGTACAACTGCTTGCCGGAAACGAAGGGGCCAAAGTCCTGGCCGGAGGCCACAGCCTGATACCCATGATGAAGCTTCGGCTGGCTGCGCCCGACGTTCTGGTGGACATCGGCCGCATAGCGGAATTAAAGGGCATCTCCGCCGACGGAGCGGGGCTGTCCATCGGAGCCTTGACAACACAAGCGGAGATTGCCTCCTCCGATCTGGTCAGGGAGCGGGCTCCCGCGCTGGCGGAAGCGGCGGGGATGGTGGGAGACCCGGCAGTGCGGAACCGGGGCACCATAGGCGGGAACGTGTCCCACAGCGACCCGGCCTCCGACCTGCCTACGGTCCTGACGGCATTGGGAGCAACCTACAACATAACCGGGCCCGGCGGCCAGCGCAACGTCGCAGCCGCCGATTTCTCCACCGGGTTGCTGGAAACGGCGTTGGGTGAGGACGAGATACTCACCAGCGTGTCAGTTCCGGCGGCGCCTTCCGGGTCAGGCTCAGCGTATGTCAAGTTCCCCCATCCGGCTTCCCGCTACGCTATAGTCGGGGCTGCGGCAGTCGTGGCGGTCCAGGGCGGAAGATGCTCCTCAGCCAGCGTGGTCGTCGGAGGTGTGGAGGCCACACCGACCAGGGCCTCGTCGGTTGAGTCGGCGTTGTCCCAATCGGATGTAAGCGATGAGGCGCTGGACGCTGCAGCAACGGCAGTGTCCGGCGATTTCACCGGTGATCCCATGAGCGACATTTTCGCCTCCTCCGAGTACCGCCAGGCGATGGCCGCAGTATACGTGGGCCGTGCACTCAAGGCCGCCGTGTCGCGGGCCGGTTAGGGTGAAGGACTTGCGGAAATGAAGTAGGTGGGGGCAGGCGTGTGCTTGCCCCCGCACTCTTAGAGGGGACACTCGGATGAGCGCTCAGCAAGAGATTAAGAACGCGCAGGCGAAGTGGGCGAGCTGCAAGGGCATCGCATTCGACTTACGGAGCAACGGAGGCTACGTCCGTGACATTAAAGACAACCTGCGGGGGTGTTTGTCGGCTCGCGCATCTGAAGGCTATAGAACAGGGGCTGGTCGTGAGCTAGAAGGACACATGAAGGCCCTGCACTCGTCCTCAGCGCTGGTAGTCAACTTCTTCGACTACTGGACCGATAAGGACAAGGCTCCTCTCTTGTGCGCAATGGGCATAACCGCCGGTGAAGCGAAGTCGTTCGACTTCGAGAAGACATTTCCTACTGGACTCGGAGGGACTCCCCCTCACCTCGATGTCGCTATGACGTTGAGCGATGGCTACGTAACTGCGGTAGAGGGCAAATTTATCGAGTGGGCGAGCAAGCGCACAAGAGTCGATGCAGACTTCAGAGAGAAATACCTCCGCAGTTCTCCCGGTCTTTGGAAGCAGCAGTCGCTATTTTGCTCCCAGGAACTCGCCGAAGAGATTGGCCCAGGAAAAGACGGTGGCAAGTCGCTGTTCCAGTTTCTAGGTGCGGAGCAGCTCTTGAAACACTCGCTTGGCCTCGCTACACAGCTTGGCAAGGGCAACTTCAGCCTCTATTACCTGTACTACGACTGGTCTGGTGAGAGCGACGAAGCACGTAAACGGTCGAGAGCCCACAAAGACGAGATTGACCTCTTCTCCGACCGCGTGGGGGATGAGCTGTGCTTCAAAGCACTCACCTACCAGGAGGTCTACAAACGGCTTAGGGAATCCGAACAAGCCGAGCCGGAATACCTGGAGTACCTGGTCGAGAGGTACTTCGCCGGAAAGGGGGCACCGAAGCCGTGACCACCGTCCCTGCGTCGGTTGACGAGCTGCAATCGACGCTCCGCAACGAGCTGTATGTCGCTGACCGCGGCTTGGCCATGTCTGTCTACCTGGCTTTGCAGCTGCGCCGTCCGCTGTTCCTGGAGGGAGAGGCGGGCGTCGGGAAGACGGAAGTCGCCAGGGCGTTGGCGTCCGCGTTGGGCGCCCGGCTGATACGCCTGCAGTGCTACGAGGGGCTGGACGTCAACCAAGCAGTCTACGAGTGGAACTATTCACGTCAGCTTCTGCACATACGTTTGCTGGAAGCGTCGGGCGCCGTCGACAGGAAAGACGCGGAGCGGGAGCTGTTCAGCGAAGAGTTCCTCATCAAGCGCCCGTTGCTGCAAGCCCTGGAGGGCACGGGACCCACGGTCCTGTTGATAGACGAACTCGACCGGGCAGACGAGGAGTTCGAAGGCTACCTGCTGGAGATGCTGGCCGACTTCCAAATCACGATACCGGAGATTGGAACGTACACTGCGGACGAACGGCCTGTGGTGGTGATTACGTCCAACCGGACGCGGGAAATCCACGATGCCTTGAAGCGTCGATGCCTGTACTACTGGATTGATTACCCCGACCTGGACAAAGAGCTGCAAATCGTTCGGAGCAAGGTGCCGGAGGCGTCTCAGAAGCTGGCCAGTCAGGTCACGGCCTTCGTCCAGGAACTGCGTACAACCGAGTTGTACAAGGTCCCGGGGGTAGCGGAGACGCTGGACTGGACGGCGGCCCTCGTAAGCCTCAACGAGAATGAATTGAGTCCCTCGGTGATAGATGACACCTTGGGGGTCATGCTGAAATACCGGGAGGACGTGGAAGCGGTGCGGGGAGAGCAGACTCGTGCGCTGGTCAACCGGGCTCTGAATCGAGGGACGCGGCGCGGGGGGAGGCGTGGCTGACCCCGCCTCGCTCGCCCTGAGTGAAGCGCCAGCGGAATCGAAGGGCCACATCCTTGACAACCTGCTGCTGTTCGGACGCCTTCTGAGGCGTCTCGGCCTCGACGTTCACACCGGTCGGATGCTGGACGCCGTCAGCGTGCTGGAGGACATAGGGGTCCGGCATCGGGCCGACGTGCGGGCCGCCCTCAGAACCCTTCTCGTCCACCGAAAAGATGACCTCCCAGTGTTTGATGAGGCCTTCGACGTTTTCTGGCGCCAGCGGAAAGACCGGATGTCGTCCATGGACCTTCGTTCCATGGGAGAACAACGCCGATATCGGCGGGTTGAGGCAGGGCCTCCCCCTCCGGGACGGGAACAGGACAGTTTCGGCGGTGAATCCGACGACTCTGAACAACAACCCGACCGCATCGACCTTACCCGCACCTACAGCGCGCGGGAAGTGCTTCGAGTAAAGGACTTTGCCGAGTTCACGCCGGAAGAGACCCGGCAGGCCAGGCAGCTTCTGGCATCGTTGCAGTGGGACCCGGGAATGCGGCGGACACGGCGCAAGGAATCGGGTAAGGGGTCTAGCCTGGACTTACGCAGGACGCTCAGGGAAAGCGCTCAGTTCGGGGGCGAACCCCTTCGCTTGAAGACCCGGCGTCGTAAACAGAAACCGCGCAGGCTGGTGGTCCTGTGCGACGTAAGCGGCTCGATGGAAAGCTATACACGGATGCTGCTCCATTTCATCCACAGCCTCTATGGCGGGTTGGAGAACCAGGTCGAGGCGTTCCTCTTCGCCACCCGGCTTACCCGCATCACGAAACAGTTGGCCCACAAGGACATAGACCAGGCCGTGGGAGAGGTGTCCAAGGCGGTCCCCGACTGGGCTGGGGGGACGCGCATCGGAGCCGCACTCAAGGAATTCAACTACAGGTGGGCCCGACGAACGCTGGGCTGGGGGTCTATCGTACTCATCGTGTCCGACGGCTGGGACCGTGGAGAGCCCGACGTCTTGAGAGAAGAGATGGCTAGGTTGCAGCGGAGCTGCAGGCGGTTGATTTGGCTGAATCCGCTGGCGGGGCGGGAAGGATATGAGCCGCTGACCCAGGGGATGCAGACCGCAGAGCCTTACATTGACGATTTACTGCCGGTGCACAATCTTGCCGCGCTGATGGATCTGGCCCGCCACCTGAACGGACTGTCGTACGCGTGGCCGGTTCGAAAGCAACCTGTGTCCACTGCCCCTGTGAATCCCGAGACAGCGGTAGCTGCCGAGCCTGGCCAGAGGTCATGGCATACGGAGGCGAACCCATCCTTCCGGCATCCCATGTGGGGCCGCGGCTCGCACGATCGGTCAGGTTAGTCAGGGATACTGCCCGCTTACGCAGGCTCAGGCGCCTCTGTCCGGGCGCCCCGGATTGCCGGCAACCCCTTTTTCACCGTAGCCACTATCACGAACACCACAGTGGCAGTCAGAGCCATGGCGGGGCCGGAGGGCAGGTCGGCGTGGAAGGAAAGATACAGGCCCACCACCGCTGAGCCCGCGCCTATGATGGCTCCGACGACCATGACCCCTACGAACCGCCTGGCAAGCAGGTACGCGGAGGCCGCTGGGGTGATGAGCATCGCCATGACAAGCACTATCCCTGCTGCCTGGATACCTATGACGATGACGAGGGCGAGCAGGGTAAGAAGAACGTACTCGACCAGACCGGTCTTGATTCCGACCACCGTCGCTCCCACGGGATCAAAGGTGGTGTAAACAAGCTGCCGGTGGAATGCATAGAGCCCGACTACTACGAAAGCAGCGAGCCCCACAGAGACGTATACGTCCGTTTGCGACACTCCCAGCACCTGGCCGAGCAGCAGGTCTTCAATGTTTACTTTGATGGTGGTGGCCCTGGAAAGCATTACGAGGCCCAGGGCGAACATGCCGGCAAAAACTATGCCGATGGATGTGTCTTCGCTGATGCCCGTGCGCCGTGCGATGGACCCCATCAACAAGGCTATGGCGATTCCCGTTGGCACGGCCGCGAAAAACGGGCTGATTCCCAATAGGAAAGCAACCACCATTCCCGGCAGCACCGAATGGGCGAGAGCGTCGCCCATAAACGCTCGCCCACGGGTGATGACGTAGGCTCCAAGGACCGGGCACATCACGCCAACGAGCACCGAAACGATCAGGGCCCGCACCATAAAGCTGTATTCGAATGGCTCGACAATGTAGTCGATCATGACAGGGCGCCCGGAGTTCCTGTAGGCCGGAAGTGGTTGGGGTCGAATTCGATTCCATGTGAGCCGTATAGCTCTTCAAGCACGTCGGAGGTGAACGCTTCCGCGGGAGGGCCGCACGCGCACACGTGGTGGTTGATGCACAGAACCTGGTCGAAGCGTTCGGCGAGGTTCGTCAGGTCGTGGGTCGCCAGGAGCACGACCCTGCCCTCGTCGCACAGAGACTGGAGCACCTGCACGATTTCTTCCTGAGCGCCCACGTCGACGCCGCTGAAGGCCTCGTCCAGCAGAATGACGCTGGCTTCTTGGGCCAAAGCACGGGCTATAAAGACTCTCTGACGCTGTCCGCCGGAGAGTTCGGTCATCAGTTTCGAGCGTTGTTCCCACAACCCAACACGTCCGAGGCAGAGACGGACCAGTTCCCGTTCACGCTTGCCGGGCCGCCGAAACAGACCGACGTTGCAGCATCCCATGGTTACGACGTCCTGAACGGTGGCTGGGAAGACCCAGTTGATGCTGTCCCGTTGTGGAACGTAAGCCAGCGCGCCTTTTTGGGTTGCGGCGCCCCTTAGGGTCACCGTGCCGTGAGCTACCGGCAAGACCCCTGCGATGGCGTCGAACAGCGTGCTCTTGCCGGCGCCGTTCGGTCCCAACACGCCCATTAACGTGCCTGGGCCGACCTCAAAAGTGACGTCGTTCAGCGCTCTGTGACCTCCGCGTACTACACTTACGTCTTCAACGCTTATTGCAGGTTCGAAGGTCAGTCGTACAAACTTGTTGCCTCCCAGGTCTGAGCTTACCGCAAAGCTTCTACAATGCGCTCGACGTTTGTCCTTACCATGCCTATGTAGGTGCTTGCGGGGGAGTCGCCGCTGTCCAAGGCCCCTGAATAGAGCGAAACGAACTCGGCGCCGGATTCACTCGCCACAGTTCTGGCCAGACGTTCGCTCACGGTTGTCTCCCCGAACACCGCAGGGACGCCGTATTCTATGGCCTCCTCGATCAGGTGCACTAAGTCTTCCGGAGAAGGTTCCACTTCCGTCGTGATCGACAGGACCACTCCGATTACTTCGAAGTCGTAGAGGTTCGCGAAGTACCCAAGGCTGTCGTGGGACGTGATAAGAAGTCTGCGGTTGTCCGGGACCACGCTGACCTGCTCTTCTGTCCAGGAATGCAGTTCGTCCAGCTTTGCGTTGTACGCTGACGCGTTGGCGCGGAAGGCGTCGCCCTGACTAGGGTTGATGACAGACAGGCGCGAGGCAATGTCGTTGACCGCGGTCTTTACACGAATTGGGTCGAACCAGAAGTGGGGGTCTTCGAGGCCATGTCCGTGACCTTCGTGTGCGTCCTCGCCCTCCTCTGTGAGAGCTTCAATAGCCTCGATCGCTTCCTCGGCATCCATGTGCCCTTCTTCTACCTCTTCGATGATGGCGAGCGCCATAGCAGGGATTTCATCCTCGTCGCCGTGGTCCTCTTCTTCCATTGCGTCTTCGTCGCCGTGGTCCTCTCCTTCCTCTTCCTCGCCCTCCTCGTCGCCGTGGTGCTCACCTTCTTCGGCCTCGAAGTTAGCCAGCAACTCCTTGATTTCCTCCAGGCCCTCCTCCGGGCTGATTTCGCCGTCTTCCACCTCGTGCACGATGTGCATGAGGTCCTCTATAAGTTCCACGTCTTCAATGTGGGACTCCGCGAACTCTATGGGATCGATCAACTCAGCTAATTCCACAATGGCTGAAGGGTCGCGTGCCGCGTTTTGGATGAGCTCATGGAGCCACGATTCCTCCAGTCCCAATCCGACACTGAGCACTATGTCGGCGTCGGCGATTTTGGCGACGTCCTGTGCGCCCGGCTGGTATGAGTGCGGGTCGACTCCGGGCGGGACAAGGCTGAAGACATCCACGTGTTCTCCACCTATGTTCTCAACCCAGTCCGCTACTATGCTGGTCGTCGCAACTGCCTGGATGGCAGGGGCGGCGGTCGGTTCTGGTGTGGCCGTGGGCTGTGCCGTAGCTGTGGCAGCCGCCGGTGCGGACGTCGGTGTGGGGGTGGGGTCTTCGCCGCATGCGGTTATCGCCAACAGGGACACAAGCGCCACAAGCGCCATTGCCCACAGGTTGAAAACGCGCCTTTTTGTACTGAGTATCATCATATGTCCAACATCCTCCGGTGCGCTCCCTGGTTTATGGGAATTTTCCGGTCGAAGAGTCGCTGCTCAGCGGGTGATAGTATATATCAATCTAAAGAGTGTCAATAGGCATTAGGAATTCATGAGGTTTTCTAAGCCGCCACGTCGCTAGTGCATTTGTCGCAAATGACGTAGAGCTCGATGCGGTGTCCCACGATTTCACCGGGGATGTTGTTGCCTATGCCCCGAATCAATCGTTCGACGGTCGCGGCGCGGAACTCGCCGACGGTCCCGCACTTTACGCAGACGGTGTGGTGATGATGTCCAACTCGAGAGAGGCTGTACCTGGGAGCCCCGTCCATGAGGTTCAGCCTGCAGATGACGCCGACTTCCATGAGGAGCTTGATGGTCCGGAATATGGTGGCCCTGCCCACGTCTGGAAGCTCACTGCTGATTTCCTCGGCGGTGAAGCCCTCGTGTTTCCCCTCTAGGATATTAGTGATTGCACGCCTCGGGGCCGTAGGCCGATAGCCCCGGTCTTCCAGGACGGACATGATATCTTGGTGTACAGTGGTGGGCGTTGTCATGGGGCTCTGTATGGCCTGGTTTTCGGCCTTGTTTTGTCTAGTTCCAGAGTCACAATTCTTGCAGTCTCCCGTGAGCTTGTCAACCCAAACCGGCTTGCGACGACAGTCATTTCCGGCATTTACGCGGAGAATACGGTCGTCGGTTGGCCCGTCAGGCGCCGGTTCTTCTGGGCGGCAGCCCGTTTGGAGAACAAAAGGGGCGAACCGTGTATTACAATATTCATCACATCGCCCGGAGATTGGGGAGACGGGTATGAAAATCTGCTCACTACTGCCAAGCGGCACCGAGATAGCCTTCGCATTGGGTCTTGGGGACTCGATCGTTGGGGTGTCAGACTTATGCGACCACCCGGCGGAGGCGCAGACCAAACATGTAGCTTGCCGAAGTCTGATAGATACCTCGACGCTTTCTAGCCGGGAGGTGGAGGAGAAAATTCGGGAGTACACCGACGCCGGCCAAAGCACGTTCGTGCTGGATGTGGAATGGCTCCGCAGCGACAGACCGGACCTGATACTCACCCAGGACCTTTGCTACGTTTGCGACGTGGATGCTGGGCAGGTGTTTCAAGCCGTTGACGGCTCCGGTTCCAACCCACAAGTCCTCGTGCTCAGCCCCAAGACGGTCTCCGAGATATACGACAACATTCGAGACGTGGGCAAGTCCGCCGGCGTCCCGGATAGGGCGGAGGACCTGGTGTCGAGCATGCAGCGCCGGGTGGCGGCGGTGACTTCGAAGCTGGACAGGGTCGATCGTCGTCCCAAGGTGTTTTCCTTGGAAGGCGTGGACCCCCTGGCAGCCGGGGGACACTGGATACCAGAGATGAGAATTCTAGCCGGAGGCAGGGATGAGATGTTCGCCCCCGGCTGTCCGGCCACACGCCTGGCCTGGGAGGAAGTGACGGGCTACAACCCGGAGGTCCTGCTGTTGATACTATGTTCCTCCGACCTGCAACGGAATCTTAGAGAGGTCCACTGGCTTGCCCGTCAGGAGGGCTGGTGGGACATGGATGCCGTTAGAACTGGTCAGGTCTATCTCATAGACCACGTCTGTTTCAGCAGGCCCGGACCCCGAATCGTTGACGGGATAGAGATTCTGGCTCAGATTTTCCATCCGGACCTCTTCAGCGGGCTGATACCTGAAGATGCGGTCATGAAGCTGAGCCCCCCGGACTCTGGAAGATGCTCGCCGGAGGAGTTGGCTGGCTGCTTCCGACCCTACTTCTAGGTTGTCGGGTCTCCCAACGCCAGCGCCGGTCGGCGCGTAGTGTTCTTCCAGTTCCAGGATATTCCCTGACCACATTCACCAGATTTGCACTGGACTTGCAGTCGAAGCAGCGTTCCAGTATTCCGCATATGGGTGAGGGTGTTACCATAACCGTTTAACAAATTTCGGGTCGTACGAGTTTCCACCGATAACGGTTGGCTATGAGCTATCTGCAAGCGTTGCCCACAATATTTTCCCTCCACCTTCGAGTGGTCGTAAACCGAGGGGTTTTCGTTTCGTCGTCCGTCGCATATTTGCCGTTGGCCGCGGTGGTGGCCTGGATTGCTACACAGAGCCTGGACTCAGACCCGTTGGCCTATATATCGATAGGAGTCGTGCTGCTGCCGGTGTGGCAGTTCTCCTTTTTCATGTCCGGCTGGTCGTTGGCGTTCGAATTTGACGGCGGAACGGTGGACCATACGTTGGTGTCGCGCACACCGTTGCCGGTGGTCATGTTTGTCAAATCTATGGCCCATCTGGCAATGACCATTCCTGGCGCGTTGATTACGTTTGTGACCGTGCAGTTAATCTCCCGGGAGATGCTGGACGTGGAGCGGCCGGTCCATTTGGTCGTATCCATGGGAGTGGCCGCTTGGAGCGTTATGTCGGTGGGGTATCTGTTCGCGCCCCTCTTCGTTCTGGTGAAGGGACGTCCGGGGTTCTTCAATGCATTGATGCCTTTGGGGACTGCTCTTAGCGGGTTTCTCTACCCAATCTCACAACTGACCAGCGAGGCCCGTGTGATCGCACATTTCCTGCCAACCTCCTGGGCCATGGACGGTGTCATTCGCTCCGTCCAGCACGGAGAGTCGAGCGCCAGGATTATGGTCGACTGGGGAGTTGCATTAGGGTTGTCGGCGGCTCTGCTGGCCCTTTCCTGTTTCCTGTTCCACAAGGTCGAAGGAAGCCTCAAGCGCAGTGGAAGTGTGGGCAGGTTCTAAGATGGCAGCCGCTCTCAAGAACGTTTCGCTTCAGGCGTATTATTCGTATAAAGGCCTGTTTCTATGGCTGAACTGGCCAGCCTACGTATCCAACGTCTTCATTGCGCCAGTGGTCCTGGTGATAATGCTGACTCTCACGGGCAGGTTCGCAGGCGGCTCGGAGTGGGCGGACTCGTACATGCTGGGCGCTGCTGTCTATGGCGTCGCAACGATTATAGGAGGCGGAATTCTTCAGTCCTTCTTCTACGAGCGTGCGTTTGGCACGTTGTCTATGATCTATGCATCCCGCTCGAACCGGTTGGTAAGCTACTGGTGCAAGGGGCTATTGCACTATCCCAACGGCGTAATGACCGTTTCCGTGTCCCTGTTTTTCGGCTGGCTGTTGCTTGACCTGGACCTGTCCCGGACCAACTGGCCTGCGCTTGTCCTCTTGCTGGCCCTCATGAGTTTTTCATGCCTGTCCTTCGCCATGTTTCTAGGCAACTTTTCCATTGCCTTCAGGGACTGGTTCATCGTACTCACGGTGTTCAACGGAATACTTCTGACTCTTACCGGTGTGATAGTGCCCACTAGCGAACTGCCCTGGATATTGAGCGAGGTTGGCCATGTGCTCCCGCTGACCCATGGGCTGTTTGGCCTTCGAGAATCGGTGTCCGGCGCCGGCTTCGGAGAGGTCAGGGGCGACATTCTCTACGAACTGGCGTTGGGGTTATGCTATATGCTGGCCGGGGGAGTCCTGTTCAGGTTGGTGGAGGCGTACGCAAAGCGGGTTGGGACCTATGAGAGCGCAATATAGATCGGTCAGTTATACAGGGGTTAGGACATCAGAATGGCTTCGATGAGCGACTACGCTGTGGAGTGTGAAAACCTGAGCCGGGTGTACCGTTCCGGATCGATCATAGGACGTGGACGGGAAGTGGAAGCGCTTGTCGACCTGTCAATTAAGGTCCCAAAGACCTCTGTGTTTGGGCTGTTGGGTCCCAACGGCGCCGGCAAGACCACAACCGTCAGGATACTTTCCACCCTCCTTACCCCGACGGGCGGCAGAGCCAGCGTCCTGGGATATGACGTGGTCAGGCAAGCCAGGCAGGTCCGGGAGCGCATCGGGTTCATCCTTGGGGGCGACCGGGGACTCTATGGAAGGCTGACGGGCAAACAAAACATCCGTTACTTCGGTGCTTTAAACCGCCTCGACCCCAAGATCGCAGGCCGTCGCGCCGACGAACTGCTGGAACGTGTCGGACTGGAGGACGCAGCCGACGTTCTCGTGGAGCAGTATTCCCGCGGAATGAAGCAGAGGCTCCACATAGCGCGGGGGCTTCTGACTGACCCTGAGGTCATTTTCATGGACGAACCGACCATCGGGCTGGACCCGATCGGAGCACAGGAGCTTCGCCAGTACATCCCGGAGCTTGTAAACCAGGGGAAGACGATTTTCTTGACAACCCATTACATGCTTGAAGCCGACATGCTGTGCGACACCATCGCACTGATTGACAAGGGCAGGCTGGTTGCCCTTGGGACCCCCAACGAAATCAAACGCAACTTCAGCAGGGTGGAAATAGTCGAGGTAGTGGTGAACCGGACCAGAGCCAGCTTGACGGAAGAGCTGTCCGGAGTTGAAGGGGTGCGACGGGTCGAAACGTCTGCCGAGGGCGTTTTGCAGAAGTTCGCCGTTTTTTTGGATGCGGGAGCTGATGTGAGGCCGCAAATCCAGAACATCGTCGGGGTTGATGCGATAGAGAGCCTGGTCGTGCGGGAGCCTACGTTGGAAGAAGCATACGTGAGCATATTGAGCTAGCTGAAACGGTCCGCTGGCTTCCGGAAGTATGGTCCGCCTTGCGGCTCTCGACAATCATCGCATTCTTCCTGTGATATAGTTCGGAGGTCGACTCGAATAAGGAGCAGTTCTAAGAGTGATTATCGACACGTTATCGAGGCTTCTATCAATTTCCGGTTGGGATCCGGGGCGAGCTTCCAGGGTGGAGATTTCCTCCGACGCAGACCCCATTCTCCCGACGCCCTTCCGGATTGGCGAGGCAGCCGCGGCCAGCTTGTCCGCCATAGGGCTTGCCGTGTCGGACCTTTGGGAGCTTCGGACCGGACGGAGCCAGGAGATTGGCGTAAACGTCAGGCGGGCCACGGCGTCGCTGCGCAGCAACAAGTACATGAGCATGGGCGGCGCCCCTGTCGACAACGAGCGTAACTCCATTATGGGGGTGTATCCAGCCAGGAACGGCCGCTGGAGCTATCTCCACTGCAACTTCCCCAACCACCGTGAGGCCGCGTTGGGAGTGCTGGGTGTTGAGGACGACCGGGAAGCCGTGCGCCAGGCGGTGGCTCACTGGGACGCCCTGGAGCTTGAAGAAGCCATCATCGCCGCAAAAGGCGCCGGTGGAATGGTGCGTTCCATGGAGGAGTGGGCCCGGCATCCGCATTCCGCCGCCGTCGCTTCCCTGCCCCTGCTGGAAATCGAGAAGATAGGAGACAGTCCGCCTGAACCGCTTCCCGAGGGCGGCCGGCCTCTTTCCGGTATCAGAGTCCTGGACCTAACCCGGGTGCTGGCTGGCCCCACCTGCGCACGCACCCTGGCCGAGCACGGCGCCGATGTGTTGAAAATCACCGCTAAGCACCTGGCCTTCAACCCGTCCCAGGAGATGGACACCGGCCACGGTAAGCTCGCCACTCACTTGGACCTGCGGGACGAGAAGCAACTGGAGACCATGAAAGCCCTGGTGCGAGACGCCGACGTTTTCTCCCAGGGATACCGCCCGGGGACTCTAGCCCAGCGGGGCCTCTCACCGGAGGACCTGGCCCAACTCCGGCCTGGAATCGTATACGTCTCATTATCCGCCTTTGGCCGCGTGGGGCCGTGGGCTTCCAGGCGCGGGTTCGATACGGTGGTGCAGACGGTGAGCGGCATATCCAACCGCCAGGGAGAGCTGTTCCCAGGCGCCGAGCCGGGACCCCAGTTCTACCCGGTGTCCGCCATCGACTATCTGACCGGATACCTGATGGCCTTCGGAGCTTTGGTTGCCTTGGCCCGTCGGGTCAGAGAAGGCGGAAGTTGGTTGGTCCGGATTTCCCTGGCCCAGACAGGCCGCTGGCTGGTGGACCTGGGTCAAGTGCCAGAAGCCGAATTGCAGGACGTGCCGAAAGAATTTACACCACAAGAGCTGGACAACTGGACAACCTTCAGTGACGTACAGGCGGGTCGACTCCGCCATTTGTCGCCTGTGGTACAGCTGTCAGAGACCCAGCCTTACTGGTCCAGGCCTGCGCCCGTCCTCGGCTCCAACGACCCGGCGTGGCCGCCCCGCTCGTAATTGCTCGTCCGACTTAAGCATGATGCCGGATAGAGAGCGGGAGTCCGACGACTTGGGCGGCTCCGTCCCTCAGTACAATGCACAGGAACTCCTCGCCGAGCATCTTGGCGTTCCCCCGAACCATTTGGAACCGTCGATGTTGCTGGGGCGTGACCTCCAACTGGATTCCCTGGACATAGTGGACCTGCTCACCGCTTTGGAGACTGAGCTGGGAGTGGATGTCGACAGCCATTGGGTCGACGAGGACACGGCAGTCTCCGACCTGATTGCGATAGGGGAAGGATCTCGGTCACCGGATCCGCCTTTCAGGGGCGGCAGGTGGCCGTTGATGAAGCCCACCGCCATTGTCCGTGCGTTACTGTTTATGGTGTGGGGTCCGCTAATCCGGCTCCTGTCCAACTATCGTGTGTACGGTCTGGACCACTTGCGAAGACTTGACGGACCGGTCATCTTTGCCGCCAATCACCTGAGCCTGTTGGACAATCCCGCTGTATTGGTCTGCCTTCCCTGGAGTTGGCGGTTCCGGCTGGCCACCGCCGCCGCGGACGGCGTATTGGACGAGCGGGGGCGTGTGCAGAGGTTCCTGGCTATGCTGCTGGGGAACGCGTTCCCGTTGGCCCAGTCCGGCCAGGTCCACCAGAGCATTAAGTATTGCCGACGGTTGATTGACTCCGGCTGGTCGGTCCTCTATTTCCCTGAAGGGAGGCGTTCCGAGACCGGCGGCTTGTTGGAGTTCAAGAAGGGCGTCGGAATGCTGGCAGTGCAGACGGGCCGCCCCGTTGTGCCGGTTCGCCTGAAGGGCACTGAAGACGTCATGCCCATGGGCGCCCGCTATCCCCGCCGGGGCGTGATCGAAGTGACTTTCGGAGAACCGTTGCGTTTCGGCCCCGACACTCCCTGTTCCGAGGCCACGCGGGCCGTTCGCAACAGCATCGGCGCCCTGTAGAGGGAGACCGAGGCCTGATTGCTTCGATGAAATGCTTGCATAATGCTGTCATCGCTGGCATAATGCTGTCATGACAGTGCAGATAACGATAAGGGGTGTTCCAGAAGAAGTGCGCGACGCGATTGCAGTCAGGGCCGCGCAGCAACGCCAGTCCATGCAGGAGTTTCTCCGTGTAGAGATGGAGCGCATCGCCTCGCAGCCGTCTATCAGCGAGTGGCTGGAGAATGTGCGTCGCAGGAAAGAAGCATCAAGAACCCGCATCCCGCCCTCAGTAATCCTGGAAGCCATCCATGCTGACCGCAAGTGACTACGGTAATCGACGCATCTGTCCTGATGGCGGCGTTGGTTGACTTTGGACCGGAGGGCGATTGGGCCGAGGCAGCGGTTTCCGAGGAGTCCCTAGCTGCTCCAGAATTGGCGTTGCCTGAAGCAGCGAACAGCCTGCGACGACTTGAACTGGCTGGGGGAATCTCCCGGTTTGAGGCTTACAGCGCCTACCAGGACTTGCTTGGACTCAACATTCGACTCTTTCCATTTAGGCCTTTTGCCGATCGGATATGGGACCTGCGCGCCAACTTGACCAGCTACGACGCTTGGTACGTCGCCCTTGCGGAAGGGTTAGACTGCCCGTTAGTGACCCTTGACCGGAGGCTCAGCCGCGCTGTCGGTCCCGTCTGCGAGATCATCGTTCCACCCACTTCGTGACAAGAGTGAGTGGCGCCGTGCCACCTAAGCCCCGTCGTCGTATCTGACGATCACTATTGCGTTAACGATGAGCGTGCTGTCGGTGCCCTCGTCGTTGGGGACTTCCAAGCCTCCGACGACAGCTTTACAGGCCCCTCCGCCGTGGGGCAGCACAGACAAGACATCGTCGGTGTCCACGGCGTCGGGGTTAGGCGCCCCGATGACCACTTCCGTGTCCATGTCGTCGGCGGTCTTGCCGATCAGTCTCTGGAACCCCAGGCTGCTGTGATGTATGGCGTCAAATACAGCCCGTTTCGCCGCCTTGGTGTAGTCACCTCCGCGTACGTCTACGCCCATTCCCATTTCCGTTACGCATCTGACTAATGCCATCGTTGGCCTCCATCGAGTGGTTTTGTAAACGCTTGGTGTGGAGCGACCGGCAGGTCGCCCCTACGTGACCATAACATACCATATCCGGTGGCTTGGCTGAGCAGCTTCGGTCCTGTATCACTGTACGTACGGCGCGGCAAGCGGTAATATCATGGCGCGGCATCGGCATTGTAGGAGGAGCCAGCCATGACGGATGAAATAGGGCTGTTCGAGGCCATGTACACCCAGAGGGCCATCCGCTACATAAAGCCGGACCCTGTGCCCGATGAGCTTATCACCCGGCTTCTGGAGGCTGGGATAAAGGCTCCCACGGGCGGCGCCAGGCAGATGTGGCGGTTCGTAGTCATCAAGGACCAGGAAACCCGGAACAAGCTGGGTGACCTCTATCGCAAGGGGCCGGGTTCTCTTACCACCGGGGAGATGACGCCCCAGCAGCGTAGAGTCCACGAGGGCGCACAGCATTTCAGGGAACATCTGCAAGAAGCTCCGGTTTTCATTCTGTGCTGCATCCAGCGGTACAGCGCACCAGTCGGAATAGGGCTGGGCGCTTCGATATATCCGGCGGTGCAGAATATTCTGCTCGCCGCCAGGGGCCTGGGTCTGGCCAGCCTTCTAACCACCAACCACAAGCAGCACGAAGACGAGGTCAAGGAGTTGCTGGGAATACCCGAGGACGTCGAGACGGCGGCCTTGCTGCCCATAGGCTATCCCGCCGAAGGCTCCCGCTATGGGCCGACGACCCGCAAGCCGTTGAATGAAGTGGTTTTCGACGAACGCTGGGGAGTTCCCCGAAACGCTTGACCTTAAGGACCGTATCCCAAAGCCAGTATCGCTATTAGGAGGAAGGCATTGAATCCTGATTTTGTGACCACCGAAGAAATTATCCAGCAAGCCCACCGCAATATTGAAAAAGGAGCCTGGGGTTACCTGGTGGGAGGCTCAGAGTCGGAGACCACTCTGAGACGAAACCGCCTGGCGTTTGATCGCTGGGCGTTCAGGCCCAGAGTGCTGGTGGACATATCTTCCATAGACACGTCCACGACTTTCCTGGGCCACAAGATGCGCATACCAGTGATGTTGGCTCCCATTGGGTCAATGCAGACCTTCGACCCGGAAGGGGGAGCCGGGGCCACCAAGGGGGCGGCTGAGTTCGGGACCATCCACGTCGTGAGCTCGGTGACACAACCCAGTCTGGAGGAAATCTCTAACGCTGCCGACAACACCAAGATATTCCAGCTGTACATGTACGGGGACTGGGGCTATATCGAGGATACGGTTGCCCGAATGAAGGAAGCCGGGTATAAAGCTTTCTGTCTCACTGTGGATACTGCCTCCTACAGTCGGCGGGAACGCCCCATGCTTAACCGCTGGTCACCCAGGAGCAGCCCTCAAACCCCTGTCGACCGGACTTTTGGAGCGGCGGTGACCTGGGACACTTTGGACAAAATAAAAAACATCGTGGACATGCCTTTCCTGATTAAGGGTGTCGCCACCGGCGAAGACGCCCGCATTGCGGTCGATCATGGGGTGGACGTGGTGTGGATTTCCAATCACGGAGGCAGGCAGTTGGACCACGGGCAGGGGACGTTGGACGTGTTGCCGGAAGTCGTGGAAGCAGTAGACGGCAAGGCAGACGTCATGATTGACGGCGGAATTCTGCGCGGGACCGATGTGATAAAGGCCCTTGCTCTTGGGGCAAAGGCAGTGGCCATTGGCAAGCTCCAGGCATGGGGCCTGGCAGCCAACGGAAGCGCCGGGGTGCGCAGGGTCTTGGAGATTCTGGAGGATGAGATGATCAGCGGGATGGGGCTTATGGGAGTCACCTCCGTTGACCAGCTTAACCCCAACTACGTGGCCCGTGCCGAGCCCGTCAGAATGGCCCACGAGATGAGCGCCTGGGTGAACATGCCCGTGGACAGAATCGTCTAGGAGCCTTGCTCCGTCGGCCTAGTCTGAGTCTGCCGGAGCCCCGTCCCATCCTGAGACCAGGGTTTCTGGGCTAGGACCTTTGTGGAAACACCGGTTGCCTATGGGTCGTGCCAAGCAGGGGAGGGATTGCCGAGGACGTCGCCGTTAGTCGTCCCGGTAGTACTCCATGCCGAGGTGCGTGATCTGCTCGGCGCCCATCATCCATCTCAGCGTGTTCTTCAGCTTTGTCTGCTGAATGAACAGGTCGTGCTCCGGGTAGACCGTGGGAGCGTGCTGCGGGCTCTTGAAGTAGAACGACAGCCACTCCTGGATTCCGAACAGCCCGGCCCGCTTGGCCAGGTCCATGAACAGGACCAGGTCAAGCACCAAAGGTGCAGCGAGTATCGAGTCTGAGCAGAGGAAGTTCACCTTGAGCTGCATCCGCCGTCCCAGCCACCCGAACAAGTCAATCGTGTCCCACCCCTCTTTGTTGTCGCCTCGGGGCGGGTAGTAGTTGATCCGGACCTTGTGATAGGCGTTGCCGTAGAGGTCCGGGTACATGTCAGGTTGCAGGATGTGTTCCAGGACGCCCAGCTTGGACTCCTCCTTGGTCCTGAAGTTCTCGGGCTCGTCCAACACCTCGCCGTCCCGGTTCCCCAATATGTTCGTGGAGAACCATCCGTCCATCCCCAGCATCCGTGCCTTCAACATAGGACCGAGCACGGTCTTCACCAGCGTCTGACCGGTCTTGAAGTCCTTGCCGCAGATCGGCACCCGTTCGTCTCTGGCCATCTTCTCCAGGGCCGGTATGTCTACGGTGAGGTTGGGCGCTCCGTTGATGAACGGGACGCCCTCCAGCAGCGCGGCGTAGGCGTAGAGCATAGACGGCGCGATGTTTGCGTCGTTGTCCTCTATGCCCCCAAGAAAGCTCTCAAGGTCCTGGTGAACATCGGACTCTTCAATGAATTTTTCGGTAGAAGCGCACCAGATCATGACCAGACGATCGCATCCATGATCGGCCTTGAACCCTCGTATGTCCTCGCGGATCCTGTCGACGAGCTTAAGCTTCGCGCTAGCGGTGATGACGTTGGTCCCAGTGATGCGCTTCACGTAGTCCGAGTCGAAGGCCGCCGGCATCGGTTCGATGGACTTCAGGAAATCGCCGATGGGGTCCAGGTCTTCGTAGCGGTTCAGAACGCCGCACTTGACGGCGGCGTCGTATGCGTTGTCCGCTATCGGGTCCCAGGCGCCGAAGACAAGCTGGTCCAGGTCGGCCAGCGGAACGAATTCTCGCACCGGCGGCGTAAGTCCATCGGTGCGTTTCCCAAGACGAATGGTCGCCATCTGGGTCATCGAGCCGATAGGCAGACCCAATCCGCTCCTGATGTGCTCGACACCGGCGATAAAGGTGGACGATACGGCGCCGAGACCCACGAGAAGGACGCCGAGCTTGCCTCCAGCGGGCTCGATGGAAGGTGTGTCATCCGACAGGAAGTCCTTGGGTTCCAATGCTATTCCCCTCTCGTGGGCCAGATCGATGAGTCGCTTGTGCCATTGGGAAGGAATCCTCCCGGTGCTGGCCCAATGCTGCACGGTGCTTTGCCGTCGTGAGATTAGTCTGGCCAAAGCTGATTGGCCGCCGAATCGTTCGATGATCTGCTCTGCCGGATTTCTTTCTGTGCTCATGCCGCTCATGCTACCAATAAAATTGGTGGACGGTCAAGGAGCTGAGGAGGCTGGTTTTGCCAGGTCTAAAGCCGTTCGGCGGACGGTCGCCGGAGGTAGGGGCGACGACGCGAGAAAGACCAATCCCTCTATTGCTATTGCAGGGAGTCCAGGAACTCCTGGATTGCCTGGTTTACGTCTTCCGGGCGTTCGGCCATGGGGAAGTGGCCCGCGTCGTGCAGCTTGAGGTACTGGGACCCTGGAACGGCCTGATGGATTTCCAACTCATATTCAGGCGGGTCCAACGGGTCGTCCATCCCTCGGATTAGTAGCAGAGGCTTGTCCAGGGAGCCTATGCGGTCTGTTGCATCGAAACCGTCTATGATTTGCAGGTCGCGGTACTGGGACGCAGGCCCAACCAGGCGGTGGTCATCTAGAAGCTGCTCCCTGAACCCGGGCTCAACGAACCTCAGGATGCCCCGCATCATTTCGATCCACTCCTCGAATGCTTTGGGGTCTTGTGCAGCTCGCAGCCTGAGTTCGAGGGATGCTGGGTTCCGCTGTTTCAGCCGAAGGGCCATGGTCATTAACACCAAGCCCTTCACCTCGTCCGGGTAGTCGAGGGCATACTGGAGGGCGGTGCAGGCCCCAAGAGTGTAGCCCGCCAGCACAAGGTCCTGGCTATACCCCTGGGCCCACAGCCAACCCCTCAACCATTCGGCGCTCCGCTCCACGGTAGGGCAAGGCTCGCCGTCGGGATGGCCCGGAAAGGTCGGCGCCAGGCTGCCCGGAAAACGTTCCAGTTGCCGCGCAAAGGACCTGGATGTTCCCCCGGCTCCAGGGCCGTGGAGGAACACTAGCTGGGCCACCGGACCTCCTTAGACAACAGCCGTGGGTTAGTGCAGGGACTGGTGGGGGCTCATTACCATGCAGTAATGGAAGTCGAGCGTTCCGCCCTGGCTGGCGGCCACCACCACGTCATGTTTGGCCACTTGACGCTCTCCCGCCGTTCCCCTGGCCTGCAGCACACCCTCGGAGAGAGGGGTGGCGCCCCACAGGTAGTGGGCCGATAGCTCGCCGCCGCTGGTGTTGGTGGGCAGCGAGCCGCCCGGCTCCAGCTTGCCGTCCGCCACGAACGGTCCGCCCTCGCCCTTGCCGCAAAAGCCGTAGTCCTCCAGGGTCACAATGCAGGTGTAGGTGTAGTTGTCATAGGTCTGGACCACGTCGATGTCGTCCACCGTGATGCCGGCCATCGGGAAGGCCGTATCCTTGGCGATAGCGGCGCCGGTGTGGACCTCGTTCTCATAGCCCTTCCGCTTGGGGTTGCCGGGATAGCCTTCGCCCATCCCCAAGATGTACGCGGGGGGCTGTTTCAGGTCCTTGGCCCGCTCGGCGGTGGTGGTGATGAAGGCGATGGCCCCGTTGTTGACCATGCAGCAGTCAAACAGGTGGAAGGGTTCAACTACCCACCGTGAGTTGTGATAGTCCTCGAGGGTCATTGGGTCCCTGAAGATTGCGTCGGGGTTCAGTCCAGCCCACTTGCGGTTGGACACGGCCACCGCTCCGAGGTGGTCCTGGGTCGTGCCGTAGAGCGCCATGTGCCGCCTCGCTGCCAGGGCATAGGAGGTGTTGGCTCCAAAGAACCCGTAGCCCCCGGGCAAGCCTCGGAGTCCGGACAGGGAACGCAGTCCACCGTAGGCCGCTCCGCCAGACGAGCTGGCGGGAGTCAAGGGGGCGTCGGCGAATACATAGCACACGACGTCGGCCATTCCCGACTGGACTGCGTGAGCCGACAGCACCAGGTTCTGGCCCGCCGCAGACCCCCGGTTAATCCACTGGCTGTACAGGCGCAGGTTTTTCATTCCCATCATATTGTGCAGGCCGCCTCCGCTGGAAGCGTCCGGCCATCCTTCAGGACCTACGCCTCCGTGGGTCAGCAGCCCGTCCAGGTCTGTCAGTTTCAGACCAGCGTCCTCCAGGGCCAACTGCACCGCTTCTGAAGCCAGGGACGTTACCGGTTTCGAGTACCTGCGGGTCATCTTCGTCAAGCCCAAGCCAACTACTGCGGCCTGGCGTGGATTGTTTCCTGCCATGACTCACCTCCGCTCTAGGATAGCCGGTCCAAGGGGCGGCAATTCAACACCGTAAGTATACTCTCCAATGACGCTGCGTCTAGGGGGCAGGGGGAAAGTCTTTCGAATACGGCTAGAATTGTCCGGCGTTCTTAGGCGCACTGTGCTATCCGCCTCCTCGCCGTGGTAGAATGCTGTACCGCACAAATAATGCGATTGATTAGGAGGTAAGCAATGGCCGATCGAGGACGGGTTGTCGTTCACACCGCACACCATGAACCCTTCGAGATTCGGGAATACGACCTTCCAGACCCAGAACCGGGCGCCATCATACTGAAGATTACACAAGCGGGCATCTGCGGCTCCGACCTTCACACCTGGAGAGGTGACCAGATAAACATCCCTGTGCCTCCGGGCGGTCGGGTCATGGGGCACGAAGGCACCGGCGTCATCTATAAGATGGGCGCTGGCGTGACCACCGACAGCAATGGGGACCCCATCAAAGAAGGCGACCGTCTCATGCACGTTCACGTCTTTCCCTGCTACCACTGCCACATGTGCACCAGGGGCGACACAAACTGGTGCGTCAACAGGGAATACCCTGAAGGAGACGTGTGGCCCTACTTCACGGGCACTTACGGCGACTATATTTACCTGCCTCCCAGACACCCAGCGTTCCGTGTTCCTGACGAGTTGAGCGACGATATTCTCGGCTTCGTCAACTGCGCCATGGGCACGGTCACTCAGGGCCTGATTCGGGCCCGCGCCCATGAAGGCGACCAGGTAGTCATCATGGGCGCAGGGGGACTCGGCCTCAACGCGATAGCTATGGCACGGGACATGGGCGCCGACCGGATCATCGTGCTTGACAGGCTGGAAAACCGACTTCAATTGGCCGAAGACTTCGGGGCCGACGAGACCGTCAACATCGAGGAGTACAACACGCCTGAGACCAGGGTGCAGCGAGTGTTCGAGCTGACCAGGGGCCGCGGCGCCGACATCGTTATGGAGCTGGTGGGCCGCCCGGATCTTATCGTTGAGGGCATCGATATGCTCAGCAACGGCGGCACCTTCGTCGAGATTGGCGACATCATCCCCGGCCCCACGGCCGCCATCGACCCGTCGAAGCTACTGCGGGGCAAGAACATCATGGGTTCGCTGATGTACAGGCCCAGCACGCTGGCCGCCATCCTGGACTACATGGTCAAGAACCGGGACAAGGTGCCCTTCCACAAGATCGTATCCCACAAGTTCCCCTTGGCCGACATCAACGAGGCGTTCCCCCAGGCGGAATGGAACCAGCGTCAGACTGCCATATCGAGAGCGATGCTGGTCCCGTAGGACGGTGGTGCGGACAGGAAGGATACAAGCGTGCCTGAGATGACGGCGCCTCTTGAGGGACTCAAGGTTGTGGACATGTCCCAGGTCTTCTTTGGACCTGGGGCAGCCATGTTCCTGGGGGACCAGGGCGCCGACGTCATTAAAGTCGAACCTCTCACGGGCGACGGAATGCGCTACAAGTACGCCTCGCCCTTCCTGCGTGGGTTGGGTCTAGGCAAGTGCTTCCTGGGACTGAACCGGAACAAGCGGAGCATTTCCGTTGACGCCTCGACCGACACAGGCCGCGAGATAGTCCACAAGCTGGTGGAGGATGCCGACGTCTACATCATGAACATGCGGCCGGGGACTGAGGCGCGTTTGGGGTTGGACTACGAGACCTTGAGCCGCATTAATCCCCGGTTGGTATACGCCTCCATCAGCGGCTTTGGCAAGGAAGGCCCGGAGGCCCGCCTCCCGGCTTACGACATTGTGATCCAGGCCCGGTCCGGAGTGATGTCCACCAACAAGCTGCCCGACGGCACGCCCATACCCTACGTGGTCATGTACGCCGACATATCCGGCTGCATGACCCTGTCCTACGCGATAATGGTGGCGTTATGGGAGCGGGAACGGACCGGCAAGGGCCAGAAGATAGACGCCTCCCTGCTGCACCAGGGCCTCGCCATGCAGATGCAGCAGCTTGTGTGGGTGGAGAATGACGAATCGGCCATGGCCGGTGCATCGCCGTCTGCCATGTCCGGCAGCTACCGGTGTTCCGACGGCGGCTATCTGGCAATAGTCATTCAGGAGGAACGGCAATACCAGGCGCTATGCCAGGCCCTGGACCTCCCAGATGCCGCGACGGACCCCAGGTTTGGCACGTTTCAGTCCAGAATCGACAACGCAGCCGACCTGGGTGAGCTTATCGGCGGCGTTTTCGGAACCCGGCCCATGGACGAATGGCTCCCCAAGCTCAAGCAGGCGGGGGTCCCTGTGGAAGCGGTTGTGACCAGAGACCAGACACTCCGGGACGTTCAGGCGTTGGCCAACGGAATGTTCTGGGAGCAGGACCACCCTCACGTCGGCAAGGTCAAGATGGTCACGCCGCCCTTCAGCTTGTCGTCTCACCCTTCAGAGGAGAGGCCGTCCAGACCAGTTCCGCTGTTGGGGGAGCACACCGACGAAGTGATTGAATCGCTGGGCTACAGCTCCCAGGAGATTGCCCGGTTCCACGAAGCCGACGCTGTTCGGGGACCTCAGGTCTTGTCCAAAGCTGTGCCTACGTAAGTCTCCGTTAACCGAGTCTCAGACAGCCGCTCGTAGAAAGCCTTGGCCTTGTCTCTTACTCCGGGTCCGTCCCGTTCTCGGAGGGACGCCTTAGAATCAAGTTGCGCAGGTCTTCATACTGGCTGTCCATCTTTTTGTGCAGGTCTTGATACTGGGTGTCCATCTTCTGCTCCAAGGCGTCGAACCTTCTGTCTATCTGCTCTAACCTCCGGTCTACCCCTTGGAACCTGTCGTCCACCCCCTGGAACCGTCTGTCTATTTCCTCAAACTGTCT
>DAOUJI010000076.1:0-12192 GCA_034422875.1 Dehalococcoidia bacterium
GTGGGGGAAGACGGCTACGTTGGGGACCAGTCCCAGCGCGCCGATCCAATCGCCTGTGCGGGGCGACCTTAGCTGCGACCCCAGGGCCATGGCCCCTGCGCTGGAGCCGACAACGATCAGGTCTTCCCTGATACCGGTTATGATCCGGTGTAACAGAGTGGACCCGCGCAGCGCCGCCAGCAGGATGTCGGGGCTGCCGCCAGTGAAGTAGAGGACGGACGCTCCCCGCAGCCTGTTCACGTATTGTGGGTCGCTGGCCTGGCGCCCGTCTCGAATCATAAGCGCTTCAGCTTGCGCTCCCAACGACGAAAAGTACTCGACTCCGTTGTCGGCGGCTTTCTGCAGTCCGCCCACAGCCGCCGTGGGCACAACAATCACCCGCGGAGTGTCCTTGCCTGTCGAGGATAGGATGTTCCGGTCCATATCCTCGCAGCCGCTTAGGAACTCGTCTCCTCCCATGAGTACAATCGCACCAGCCATCGAAACACCTCACGTTAGGAACTCGGCCAATATGGCGTTGAAGGCGTCAGGGTTGTCTTCGAACACCATGTGGCCGGACTTGGGGACCTCTATGCACCTGGCGTTGGGCATGTCGCTGACCATGCGGGCAGCTACGTCGGTGGACAGTATGTCGCTCTCTTCGCCCCGTACGATTAGGGTGGGGCACGAAATCGAGGCCAGCTTGGGCCACAGGTCCACGTCAGGGGCGCCTCCGCCCCTGCGCCTGTTGTCCCTTATGGCCACGTCGTAACGCCAGACCGTCTTGCCGGGGGCGCCGTCGGGCCCGGCGGGGAGCTGCTTTGTGGCGTATCTCATCCGTCGGCGTAGAGTTTCTTCTGCAGCATACTTTTTCTGAGGCCGGGCGTATTCCATAACGGCCTCGAATGAATCGAACTCCTCCGGAGCCGTCTCCACTTCCCTGTTTATGCGGGCCAGCCCCCTGGGGTCCGAAACGGGCCCCACGTCCACCAGTACAAGCTTCTCCACCATGCTCGGATAACGGGAAGTGAATTCCATGCTGTTTCTTCCGCCCATGGAATGGCCCACAAGCTCGAATTGGCCGATGCCCAGAGCGTCGGCTATACCCTTGACGTCCTCGGCGTAGGCGCCCATGGAGTAGTCCCCGTCGGGGGCCCAATCGCTGTCTCCCCTGCCGCGCTGGTCGAGGGCCAGAACGCGACGTCGATTGCACAGCCCGGCGGATACGTCATCCCAGGAGTGGGCGTGGCCTCGAAAGCCGTGCAGCAGAATGACGGGAGGCGCGTCGGGCGCCCCCCATTCCAGATAGTGGAAATTGATGCCGTTGGCTTGAATCGTCTTGTCTATGGGTTGAGTCTGTATGGTCACGGTCGCCTCTATGGAGGTTTGTTTCGCCTTATTTTAGTGCAAAACAGGATTGCAATCCACTGTTTCATAGTGTCATCGAGTCCGTGACAAACCGGCTCGGAAAAGGTTCAATTGTATGAAGGGTTCTGGGATGGATGACTGCCACGGAATCGCAGTGACCCGACCGGATGTATAATTTTTCAGGACGTGGAACGTGACAGTGTCGTTCCTGGACTAAGGAGCTGCGATGACAGCCAACGGGGCCTCCCACTACGGCGCTCTGATAAGAGACCTGCCCACGGGTGAACGCCCGCGAGAACGTCTCAGGGACCACGGGCCAGGCCATCTCAGCAATGCTGAGCTCATAGCCATTCTGCTGCGTACGGGAGTCGCAGGCGAGAATGTTCTGAACCTGTCCTTGCGGCTTCTCGCTGAATACGACGGCCTTGCGGGGCTGGCCAGGGGAGACTATCGGGAACTGTGCTCTGTAAAAGGGCTGAGCGACGCAAAAGTCTGCCAACTTCTGGCCGCCCTGGAATTGGGGCGTCGTCTGGTTTCATTGCACCCGGAGGACAGAGCCGTGATTTCCGGGCCGGAGGACGTAGCCAATCTGCTGCTGGCCGACATGGGGCGGCTGGAGCAGGAACACCTGAAGACGCTGCTCCTTGATTCCAAGAACCGGGTTCTCGGCATAAGCCAAGTCTACATCGGCACTGTCAATTCGGCTGTTGTGCGTCCGGCGGATGTGTTCAAACCAGCCGTACGGGCTAACGCAGTGTCAGTCATCGCTGTCCACAACCACCCGTCGGGCGACCCCACTCCCAGTCCTGAAGACGCCTCTATCACAGCCCAGCTCAGGGAGGCCGGAGACACCCTGGGAGTCGAGTTGCTGGACCACATAGTCCTGGCAGGAGCCTCTTACGTGAGCATGAAAAATAGGGGACTGGGGTTCTGAGCCATGCCCAGCCTCTACGTGGCCGCCACGCCCATCGGTAACCTGGAAGACATTACACTGCGGGCGCTTCGAGCTCTGGAGGAGTCGGGCCTTATCGCCGCCGAGGACACGAGGACTACGGCAAGGCTTCTCCGCCACTATGGCATCGAAACTCCTCTGGTGAGCTTCAACGAGCACAACCAGAAGTCCCGCACTCCTGAGATTCTGGCCAGGCTTGCCGCCGAAGATGTAACGCTGGTCACGGACGCTGGAATGCCCGGCATCAGCGACCCAGGGTTGTATCTCGTGGAAGCCGCGCGGGTCCAGGGCGTAGACATCGTGCCGGTCCCCGGGGCGTCCGCGGTCACAGCCGCGGTAGCAGCTTCCGGAATCCCCAGCAAGTCCTTCCTGTTTCTGGGATTCCTGCCCCGCCGGAAGGCGGAGCGGAGACGCGCGCTGGAATCAGTCTCGCGAGAGGTGCACACGCTGGTGCTGTTTGAGGCGCCTCACCGTTTGAAAGCGTCTCTGGAGGACATCCTGGAGTGTCTGGGTGACCGGGAGACCTCGGTCTGTCGTGAGATGACCAAGTTCCACGAGGAGATATTCCGTGGGACGGTTTCTCAAGCGATGGCTCATTTCACCGAACCCAGAGGAGAAATGACATTGGTCATCGCGCCTCCCACAGACGTAGAGAACGAAATCGATGAGGGCGAGATCAAGAAGCGGTTGTCTGTCCTGAAGTCGGAAGGACTGCGGGCGCGAGAGGCTGTGGCGCAGGTGGCGGCCGGGCTGGGAGCGTCCAAGAACGAGGTGTACCGCATCTGGCTGGAGCTGGGCGGGTGAACCAGACCGTTAGCCATCGAACGTTCTGCGCCCTTGAACCCTAGAGGCGGCGGGTCTACAATTAGAGTTCAATAGATGGAATCGGATTTCGGGCGGCACAGATACAGCAGCTGGTCTTGACGGCGCCGGGCGGCACTGGCGCCGTATTATTGTGGCCGTATAGTTGTGGAATATCGATGACTGAGCCGCTCCGGTCCGTGCCCGTATTCGATAGAGAAGAGGACTCTCTCTCGTGTCCCAAAGAATTCTCGTAGCGGTTGCATGGCCATACGCCAACGGCCCGCTTCATCTCGGGCACCTTGCAGGATGCTACTTGCCCGCCGACATTTTCGCTCGCTATCAACGCATGAAGGGGAACGACGTACTCATGGTCTCCGGCGGGGACCAGCATGGGACTCCCATCACTCTGCGAGCTGATGAAGAGGGAAAGAGCCCACGGGAGATTGTGGACCGGTACCAGGCCGAGTTTCTGGACTCGTGGGAGAAGATGGGCATCACCTTCGACCTCTTCACCAGCACTGGGACCGAGAACCACCGCGAAGTGGTCCACGACATCTTCTTGACCCTGCAGAACAAGGGGCATATCTACACCGACGTGATGCAGCTGCCCTACTGCCCCACCTGCTCCAGGTTCCTGCCTGACAGGTACGTAGAGGGAACGTGTCCCCACTGCAGCGCGGCCAACGCCAGGGGAGATCAGTGCGACAACTGCGGCCGCACTCTCGACCCCCAGGACCTGGTGGGGCCAGGCTGTCGAATCTGCCGATCGACGCCGGAGTTCACTTACTCCAAGCATTTCTTCCTGCGGCTCAGCGACTTCCAGGAGCCTCTGCTAGAGTGGGTGCGAGAACAGGAACATTGGAGGCCCAACGTACTGAACTTCACCCGCGCGTACCTGGAAGACGGACTCAGAGACCGGGCCATATCCAGGGACCTGGAATGGGGAGTCCCCATTCCCGTCGAGGGCTACGACGGCAAGAGGATATACGTCTGGTTTGAGGCGGTGATCGGCTACCTGTCGGCCTCGAAAGAGTGGAGTCAGCGCAGCGGCCAGTCCGAAAAGTGGCAAGACTTCTGGACAGATCCTGAAGCCAGGGCCTACTACTTCATCGGCAAGGACAACATACCGTTTCATTCCATAATCTGGCCAGCCATGCTAATGGGGTACGGCGGCCTGAACCTGCCCTACGACATACCGGCCAACGAGTTCTTGAGCCTGGAGAACCGCCAGTTCTCCACCAGCCGCAACTGGGCCGTGTGGCTGCCCGACTACCTGGAGCGGCACCCTCCCGACCCGCTTCGCTACTACCTTTCCATAAACATGCCGGAAACGGGAGACTCCGACTTCTCATGGTCGGAATACGTGCGTAGGAACAATGAGGAGCTGGTCGCCACTTACGGAAACCTGGTGAATAGGGTGCTCAGGTTGGTGCAGAGGAACTTCGACGGCGCCATACCGGAGCCGTCCGAATTGGACCAATCCAGCAGGAACATGTTGGACGCGGCCAAGGAAGCGATGAACGCAGTGGACCAGAGCCTCGGGGTTTGCCGCTTCCGACAGGCCATAACCCAGGCTATGGGACTGGCCCACGAAGCCAACAGGTACCTGGACGGCAAGGCGCCCTGGGCCGCGGTTAGGACCGACATTCAAGACGCCGCCCTGTCCTTGTGGACTGCCGTCAGTGTGATAAACTGCCTCAAGATTTTGTTCAATCCCTTCCTGCCGTTCACATCTCAGAAGCTGCACGATATGCTGGGGATGGACGGGAGTGTGGAGGGCCAGGGTTGGGCATGGGAGGACACCACGGCCTTCACGCCGCCCGGACAGCTTCTGAAGGACCCACAGCCGCTGTTCACAAAGCTGGACGATGCGGTGATCGAGCAGGAGACATCCCTGTTGGGAGAAAAAGCCGCGTAAATGGGTGATATGCTAAAAGGTCTGGACTCCCGCACACAGGAGATATACGCACCCGTTACCGGCAAGCTTCTGGACGTGGAATCCCGCCTGCGCAACCTTGGACAGGGAGAAAACCCTTACCTGACAAGCCTGTTGGACTACGTGTTGCAGGCCGGCGGCAAGAGAGTGAGGCCCGCAATCACTCTGCTTGCGTCCATGTTCCACCCACACGACAACGACAACCCGGTCACTATGGCGGCGGCGGTCGAGCTTCTGCACATCGCCACGCTGATACACGATGACACGGTGGACAATTCGGCGCTGCGACGAGGCAGAGCTACCGTCAGCGACCGTTGGGGCAAGGATGTGGCGGTGCTGATTGGCGACTACGTGTTCGCCACCTCCGCAACCTTCGTGTGCGACACCAACAACATACGGGTGATACGGCGCTTTTCTGAGACGATCATGGAGCTGTCCAGCGGTGAGCTGCTGGAGTATTTCAACGCAAATAATTGGAGACAGAAGACAGAGGACTACAGCGACCGCATCTATCGCAAGACCTCCTCTCTGTTCCGGACGTCGGCGGAGACGGGAGCCTTGCTTTCCGGCGCCCCAGAAGAAACCGCCCAGGCTCTGGACACCTACGGCTACAACCTCGGCATGGCCTTCCAGGTGGTCGACGACATTCTGGACGTGGAGGGAGACGCCAACGAGATAGGCAAGCCCGTGGGCAACGACCTGCAGCAGGGAGTGTTGACTCTTCCCGGAATCATGCTCATGGAGCGTTTCCCCGATTCCAACCCCATCGAGGAACTGTTCAGGTCGGAAAACAACGTCAACGGCGAGCGGCTACGAGAAGCCGTGGAGATGATTCAGAACTCCGACATCATTAACGACTGCTACGAGGTGGCCAAGGGCTATTGCAGCGCAGCCCGTGAAGCTTTGGCTGGTGTGCCCCAAAACCCTGCCCGGGACTCATTGGAAGAGCTGACCCGGTACGTCATGGAGCGCAACCGCTAGCTCTCCCAGACTGTCTCTCCCCCCACGATAGTCTTCAAGACACGGATGTCCTTGATTTCCTCCGGCTCCACGACGGTGAGGTCTTTGTCCAACAACACCATGTCCGCCAGCTTGCCCACCGCGATGGAGCCGGTCTCGTTTTCTGCGAACGACGCGTAGGCTCCGGCCAGCGTATGAATCTTCAGGGCCTCCCATGCTCCTACCCGCTGGTCTCCGGCAATGACTTCTCCCTCCCTTGTCTTGCGGGTGACGGAGCTGTATATGGAGACGATCGGGTCCGGTTCCGTCACAGGCGCGTCGGAACCTGCCGCCACCCGGACACCGGACGACCTCAACCCTGCAGCCGGGTACAGGTGGGGCGTCAAGTTGGGCGGGATGGTCTCTATGTAACGGTCGCCGTTTTCGTATATAAAACCCGGATTGGTTACGACCACAGCTCCGCTCTTTCGGACCAGTTCGATAATGTGGTACGAAGCTTCGGCGCAGTGTTCGATCCGATGGCGGAGACGCCGATTAGGCGACTTTTCCTGGGCGTCTATCAGAGCCTCTGCAACCGCTTCAATTACCTCGCTCTCGATGGCGTGGAAAGCAGTCTGGCGGCCTTCGCCGTGCGCCTGAAATACAAGACTCCGCAACTCCTCAATAGGCGGTTGGAGGGAGCCTGTGGTCAATGTCACCATGACCTTGCACGCTCCAATGGAGAGCCGATGCCTTAGTCCGCCATTCAGCGCGTCTTGTTCAGCCCGTGCTTCAACCTCATCTCTGCAGGACATGCCGGTCATCATGGTCAGCCTGGGCATGGGCCCGTCTGACATGACAGCCCGCCTGAAGAGTTCCCATCGTTCGGGCCCGTTGTCCGGGTTGGTGTCGTGGACCGACGTGACCCCTTTTGACAGCAGCAGAGCGGAAGAGTCGGCCAGCGCCTTGATAGCGCTACTAGGAGACGCCTTGGGCATGTACAGGCGTACGTGTGAGGCCATCTCAAGCAGCAGTCCTGTGGGCTCACCTGATTCGTTCCTCTCGATGATCCCGTCGGGGGGGTCAGGAGTGTCGGCTCCTATTCCGACCAGTTCAAGAGCCCGGCTGTTCAGGACCATCGCATGGCCTGACTGGTGGTCCAGACGAACAGGGCGATCGGGAGATGCGCCGTCCAGGTCCCAGCGTGTCGGATGGCGTTTTTCGGCCAGGTGGAATTCCTGGTAGCCGCGGCCTCTAATCCACTCGTCGCAGGATGTGGAAGCGGCCCTCGCCCGTATGGCGTTCTGTATGCCAGGTATCGAACCAATTGCCGACGGACGGCAGTCAACGCTTTGTAGGCTGCGGCCGAGGGCCAAGAGATGACAGTGGGCGTCGATGAAGCCCGGCGCCAGTGTCATCCCATGGCAATCGATGACTCTCGTGGTCGGACCCATCAGGCGGGGCGTCTCGGATTGAGGCCCGATTACGCAGATGCGGCCGTTACGGACTCCTAAGAAACCTGGTTCGGAAGTTCCTCCGGCGCCGCGAAATCTGAGAATCCGGGCGTTAGTAAACAGAAGGTCCGGGCGTTCGTTGGAAGCCATGCTGAATCAGGAGCTTTGGCCTACTTCGATGAAGACTTTAACGGCGTGCCAGACGAACATTTCGGGGGTCATTCCCAGCTCCCGTGCGGAGTCCCGGACCTGGGCCGCCATAGGTCCGGTGAGAGCAGAGAATACAGGTCCGTCGTTGTCGGTCATCCACGACACGAGGTTGCATACCGTGTTCCAGTCCCACTGGACCAACGCCTCATCGCCTTGAGCCGTCGTCTTGAATACCGCGAATCGGCCGTCGAGAATCTGGGCCCATTCGGTATGGGAATCGGTGCGCGTAATTTCAAAAGAAGAAACAGCCAAGCCTCACCTCAATGCGGGACTGCCTATATAATAGCGCCCTATGTCTCCTCATATTCCAGTGTCACGGGCCGACGTACGGCTAGTCGTATTTGATTGGGACCAGACTTTGCTGAATGGGTGGGAGCTGCACCTGAAGGGGGTCGCCCATGCGGCTCTGACCACGAAACAGCCCGTTCCTCCCGACGACCTGATCGTCGACCGTTATTACTCGATGCCCTTCTTCGAGCATCTGGAGAGCTTGCTGCCAATCAGCACATCCGAGGCCGTTGATGCATACGTGGAGTTCTACAAACGGAACTTTCGAGACACCTCGAAGCTGTTTGATGGAGCAGTGGAGGCTTTGGGGGCGATTAAGGCCGCCGGACGTCTGGTGGGCCTCTTATCCGACAAGCGCGAAGAGTATGGCGTCCCGGAGTTGCGTGCGTTGGGGATTTCCAACGCGTTCGACAAGGTCTTGTTCATGCAGGACGATAGGGCCCACAAGCCGGACCCGCAGGGACTCGGCACAGTTTGCTCCGGGCTAAGCGTGCCGCCTCACGAAACGCTCTACCTCGGTGACAGCTGGGTGGACGTGAAATGCGCCAGCAGCCTGGGAGCGCTCAGCGGCGCCGCATTATGGGGGAGCATGGCTCCTGAAAAAACCCTGGCGGAGAGTCCTGACTATACTTTCGAATCCATCTCCGACCTCGTTGATCACTTCGAATGACAGACGCCGGTCGTTCTGAATCATCATGGAAACCAAGGGAATGGCGCCGCCCGGCGGGGTTTTTACCCAGCGTTGGAGCTGTTCACTCCCAGGAGCGAGGATGCCGCATCGTGCTGGTCGTCAGCATGGTAGGAGCTGCGGACCAGCGGGCCTGAAGCCACGTGCTTGAATCCCATTGACTCGCCCAGCATTCGGAGTTTGTCGAACTCTTCCGGCGTGTAAAAGCGATGGATTGCAACGTGGTTTTGCGACGGGCGGAGGTACTGGCCGATGGTGAGCAAGTCGCAGTCGACGGCTCTAAGGTCCTCCATGGTCTCGATTACCTCGTCCCATTCTTCACCCATGCCCAATATGATGCCGGACTTGGTGGGCATGTTGGGGTCCAACTCTTTCACCCTGGCCAGGAGGTCTATGGAGCGTCGGTAGTCGCCCTTGGGGCGGACCTTCGGGAATATTCGGCGGGCGGACTCGATGTTGTGGTTCAGGACTGCCGGACGAGCTTGGACCGTGGTCTTGAGGGCGGGCAGTGAGCCATTGTAGTCAGGGATGAGGACTTCCACCCGGCATTCAGGCGCCAGCTTGCGTATCATTTTAATGCACATGGCGAATATCAGCGAGCCGCCGTCGGGCAAGTCGTCCCGGTTGACGGAAGTGATAACGCAATATCTCAACCCCATTTTTTGCACTGTGTTTGCGACTCTGTCGGGTTCGGCCATGTCCAATCCGGTGGGCCTTCCGGTGGTCACGGCGCAGTAGTGGCACCGCCGGGTGCAGATGTCCCCCAGAATCATGAAGGTGGCGGAACGCCTTTCCCAGCATTCGCCTATGTTGGGGCAGCGGGCCTCCTCGCATACCGTGTGCAGTTCCGACTCGCGGAGCAGGTTCTTGAGCCGGATGTATTCCGGCCCGCCGGGCATTCGAACTTTCATCCACGGAGGCAGACGCCTGGCGGGAGTTTCCGGCCCAGCTTCTGGCGCTGAACGCTGCAAGTTTGTCGACCCGGTTGCGCCCGTCATCTGCGAGGCTCCCAGCTAAAGAATCTTATAGCCAGTATAAGCCCTACGACCCCCCAGGCGCCCATAATGCCCAGGTGGACCCACTCGAAACCCAGTCCTGTCTCGAAGGGGTTGAAGGCTGTCTGGAGCGCCAGTGAGAAGTGCCTTACGGGAAAGATGTTGGCGAACATGCCCAACCATTCGGGGGCGTTGTCCATGGGGATGAATATGTCGGATATGAACATCAAGGGCAGGATTGTGCCGTTGACCACCGCTGGCGATGCGTCGGCGTTGGGAACGGCCCCGGTGATTGCCAGGCCAAGGATGGAGAATACGGCTGCCCCTACAGCCACCGTAACGATGAACGCGGGCATGGTGTTGGTGGGCACGTCCACTCCATAGAAGAGAGCGCCCAGTCCCGTGACCAGAGCCACAAGCAGCAGTGCGATGAGACAAGCGTGGGCGAACCGGCCGAACATGAACGCCCAACTGGGAAGCGGGGTGCCTCGAGTGCGTTTCAAAAGTCCCAGGTCTCTCGAGAAAGATATTCCTATGGCAATGTAGGTGTAGCACGCGCTGATGACCGAAAGCGCCGCGATGCTGGGAACGTAAAAGGTCGACGTATTGGTTGTTCCTCCAGGGACAGTGAACTCGCGGCTGCCGAATATGAGGTTGAAAATGACCAGAAACATCAGCGGGAAGGCCACCGTAAAGAAGGCGGCGGGAGGGTTGCGCCAGAAGGCCCGGTTCTGATACCGCACCTCCCTCAGCGCGAGGACGAAGGAGTTCATTCCGCGTCCTTCTCTGTGTCCATGCTCGGAACGAGCTCCAGGTACACGTCCTCAAGGGAAGGGCGGGAGACGGTCAAGTCTTCCAGCTCCACATCCTGGGCAACCGCCCATCCGGTCAGGCGGTGGAGTGTAGCCGTGGGAGTGGACGTTCGTATGCTTACCAGCCCGTCAACCGGAGTCCGAACGGCTTCGAATTCATCGGGAAGAGGAGGCGCTTCGGGCGGCGTTCTGAAGGTTATGGCGGTGAAGTTCCCGATGCTGGTCAAGTCCTGGGGAGACCCCTGGGCGGCTATCTGGCCCTGGACAATGATCGCAACCTTGTCCGCCAGGTTCTCAGCCTCGTCCAGGTAGTGAGTGGTCAGGAACACGGTCTTGTCCAGCGAGCGCAGGTTCCTGATCATCGCCCAGGCTTCCCGGCGAGCCACGGGGTCGAAACCCGTCGTGGGTTCGTCCAAGAAGAGCAAGTCAGGGTCGCCGATAAGCCCTATGGCGACGTCCAGCCTCCTCTGGAGGCCTCCGGAGAGCTTTCTGGCCCTGGTGTTCTTTTGCTCGGTCAGGCCCACCAGCTCCAGGGTCTCGTCCACCGGGCGGGGGTGTGGATAGTAGCCGCCGAACACCTCCAGGGTCTCCTTGACTGTCAGATAAGGCTCGACGCTGGTCGTCTGTAGGACTATTCCAATCCGACTCAGGAAGTCCTTATCGCTGTCCGCGGGGTCGTATCCCAGGACCGTGACTTGTCCGGAGTCTCTGCGCCGGTGCCCCTCCAATATCTCGACGGTCGTGGTCTTGCCGGCGCCGTTGGGGCCCAGGAAGGCAAAGACCTGGCCCCGGACTACGTCCAGGTCGATGCCTCTCACGGCCTCTACGGAGCCGTAGGACTTGTACAGCCCTCGGACGGCTACAGCCAGGTCATTCACCGTCGGGCGTCCTTACGGCCATTATATGGACACTCGGCGCGGCGGGATTCGATTTTTCTCGGCAGAGACTATGGCGTCGATGGAGGCCGCAGCCTCCGCCAGTCCCCCGTCCCTGTTTACGACTTTGTAATCGAAGGAGGCCATTTGCTCCATCTCTTCCTTTACGATGGCCGTCCGAAGTTCCATATCGCCCTCGGTTTCGGTCGCCCGATTTCTGAGGCGGGACTTGAGTTCGTCGAGGGAAGCGGGCGCCAAGAAGATGGACACGGCTTCCGGGGCCAACTTGCGAATCGTGGCCGCGCCCTGCACGTCCACCTTGACGATTACGTCGAGGCCGTCGGCAAGGGCGTCTCTTACCGGGCCCTTGGGCACTCCGTACCAGTTGCCGTAGACCTGGGCGTATTCCAGGAGTTCTCCGGATTTGACCAGCTCGGTGAAGGCGTCGGAGTCCATGAAAATGTACGGTTTGCCCTGCGTCTCGCCGGGGCGCATGGACCTGGTAGTGGCGGTTTCAGCGAAATGCCACGGACGGTCCAGGCTGCGGAGCTCGTTAAGCGCGGCGTCTTTGCCAACCCCGGAAGGGCCCGACAACACTACCAAGAGGGGCGAGGCGGAAGATTCTCCGCCGGATTCCACCTGGTCGCTCATACCGACGTCGCCGGCGTTTCGCTCAGCAAAGATAGATGTTCCCAGAACTCCGGATAGGACACGCTGGCCGTCTCCGAGCCTTCTATGACCGTCTCTCCGTCTGCCAATGTTCCCGCGATGGCCAGGGACATGGCAACTCTGTGGTCGTCGTAGCTTTGGCAGGCCTCTCCCGTCAACTTTCCTGTCCCGTGAATCACCATGCCGTCGGGAAGCTCCTCTATATGCGCTCCAAGACGCGACA
>DAOUJI010000077.1:0-14880 GCA_034422875.1 Dehalococcoidia bacterium
TAGTCGGGCAATTTCACACCTTCCTTCAATGGTGACATGCCTATATCTTTTTCCCATGACAACACCTTAACAAGGTGTTGCACTTCGTTTGTGAGTCTAGGGAATCCAGGGGGGGGCCAGCATGTGGATTGGTGCATGGACATAGCTTGGTTTAGTCGGGGTAAGGAGCGATAAATGGGACGAGTGGACGGCAAAGTGGCGATAGTTTCAGGTGCGGGCAACGGACAAGGCAAAGCCGAGGCTAAGCTCCTGGCCCAAGAAGGAGCCAAGGTGGCCATTGGAGACCTCCGGAATGACGACGGCAAGGCTGTCGCTGACGAGATTAAGCAGTCCGGCGGGGAAGCCATGTTCGTCCACCTGGACGTCACCAATGAAGACAGCTGGATTCAGGCCATCGACACGATAGTGGGAGCATTCGGCAAGCTGAACGTGTTGGTCAACAACGCTGGGCTCAGCGGATCGTCCCAAGCTGACCTGATGGGGACCGATGGATGGCACAATATCATGGCCGTCAACGCCACTGGGCCATTCCTGGGCATAAAGCACGCCATACCCCGGATGCTGGAGGCTGGCGGCGGGTCCATCGTCAACATCTCCTCCACATCAGGATTGGTGGGGAGTTCGTCGCCCCGGCATCCCGCGTACAACACATCCAAGGGCGGCGTTCGGCTGCTGACCAAGGGCATAGCTGCTGCCTACGCCAAGCAGGGGATACGGTGCAACTCAGTGCATCCAGGCATCATGCCGCCTATGACGACGGCCACAGACACAAATCGGGACGCCTCCACGGGGGTGTTCGACATCGTGCCGATGCGCCGTGCAGGCAGGGTGGAAGAGGTGGCCTACGCAGTCCTTTTCCTGGCCTCAGACGAGGCCTCCTACATCACCGGCGCCGAGCTGGTGGTCGACGGCGGCATGACCTGCGTCTAGCTGTTCTCAGTGTGGTAGGATTGCGTAGCGTTGTATCACCCGCACCCCCCTGCCCCTCTCCCAGAGGTAGAGGGGAGACCATGTGGTGAACAGGAGGAAAGATATGGGCAGAGTGGATGGAAAAGTGGCCTTGGTCACCGGCAGCGGCAATGGGATGGGCAAGGCGGAAGCCAGGATGTTGGCCAGAGAGGGCGCCAAAGTCGTGGTGGCCGACATCAGGGCCAATGACGCCGAGGCCGTGGCTGCGGAAATCAACGAGACCGGCGGTGAGGCCATTGCAGTCAACCTGGACGTCACCAGCCCAGAAAGCTGGGCGGCTGCCTTGGATGAAACGGAGGCCAAGCTTGGCAAGCTGAGCATACTTGTCAACAACGCCGGCATTTCCAGCTCCTCCCAGGCCGACCCCATGGGCATCGACGGCTACGACCTGATTCTGGACGTAAACGCCAAGGGCACGTTCCTGGGTTGCCGAGAGGCCATACCGAGGATGATTGAGAACGGCGGCGGCTCCATCGTCAACATCTCCTCCATCTCAGGCATCATCGGCGTGGGTTTGTCCGGCCACCCGGCTTACAACGTCTCCAAGGGCGGCGTCCGTCTGCTGACCAAAGCCCTGGCTGCCCGGCACGCCACCCAGGGGATACGCTGCAACTCCGTCCACCCGGGCACCATGCCTCCCATGACCTCCGCCCAAGACCAGCGCAGGGACGACGCGGCCCCGGCCATGCAGGGCATCCCAATGGGACGCATGGGTGAGGTGGACGAAGTAGCCTATGCAGTCCTGTTCCTGGCCTCCGACGAGGCCTCCTACGTTACCGGAGCAGAGCTAGTGGTGGACGGCGGAGCGACCTGTATCTAACCCTCACCCCCGGCCCCTCTCCCACAGGTAGAGGGGTGCATTCTCCTTCCCCCAAGGGGGAAGGTTGGGATGGGGGTGCGTAGGACCTTCCAGCTAATATCACCCTCAACCCGGCTCCCCAAGGTAGAGGGGAGACTATCTGAAACATGGAGGAATAAGAATGGGCAGAGTAGAAGGAAAAGTAGCCCTGGTGACCGGCAGCGGGAATGGGCAAGGCAAGGCCGAAGCCAAGATGTTGGCCCGAGAGGGCGCCAAGGTGGTTGTGGCAGACATCAAGTCCTCAGACGCCGAGGCCGTAGCAGCGGAGATCAACGAGGCTGGCGGTGACGCCATTGCCTTCGCACTGGATGTCACCAGCCCCGAAAGCTGGAAGGCCGCTCTGGATGAGACCGAGGCCAAGCTGGGCAAGCTGAACATACTGGTCAACAACGCCGGCATTTCCAGCTCCTCCCAGGACGACCGCATGGGAATAGAGGGATTCGACCGGATAATGGACGTGAACGCCAAGGGAACGTTCCTGGGGTGTCGCGAGGCCATACCGAGGATGATCGAAAACGGCGGCGGAGCCATTGTGAACATCTCCTCCACCTCAGGGATTATTGGCATGGGGCTGTACGGCCATCCGGGCTACAATACCTCGAAGGGCGGAGTCCGTCTCCTGACCAAGGCCTTGGCCGCTCGCTACGCTACCCAGGGCATACGGTGCAACTCGGTCCACCCGGGCACCATGCCTCCCATGACCTCCGCTCAAGACCAGCGGAGAGACGCAGACTCCCCCTCCATGCAGGGCATCCCGATGGGACGAATGGGCGAGGTTGATGAAGTCGCCTACGCAGTTCTTTTTATGGCCTCCGATGAAGCCTCCTACATCACCGGCGCCGAGCTGGTGGTGGACGGTGGCATGACCTGCGTATAACCCTCACCCCCGACCCCTCTCCCAGAGGTAGAGGGGTGAATTCTTCTTCCCCCTCTGGGGGAAGGTTGGAGCCTGCCCTGAGCTTGTCGAAGGGATGGGGGTAACCAAAGAACTGGGGGACATGACACCTTAACGGAGGAACAAATATGGGCAGAGTAGACGGAAAAGTGGTCCTGGTCACCGGCAGCGGCAACGGACAGGGCAAAGCCGAGGCCAAGCTGTTCGCCCAGGAGGGCGCCAAGGTTGCCGTGGCAGACATCCGGGCTGACGACGCTGCGGCTGTAGCTGCGGAAATCAACGAGACCGGCGGTGACGCCATATCCATCAACCTGGACGTGACCAATCCGGAGAGCTGGAAGGCCGCATTGGACGAAATTGAAGCCAAGTTGGGCAAGCTGAACATCCTGGTCAACAACGCAGCCATATCCAGCTCCTCCCAGGACGACACGATGGGCATAGAGGGATGGGACCGCATCGTCGACGTGAACGCCAAGGGCACGTTCCTGGGATGCCGCGAAGCGATACCCAGGATGATAGAAAACGGCGGCGGCGCCATCGTGAACATCTCCTCCACGTCCGGTCTGGTGGGACGGGGAGTCAGGGGCCACCCAGCTTACAACGCGTCCAAGGGAGGCGTCCGGCTTCTGACCAAGGCCATCGCCGCCCGGTACGCCACCCAGGGCATCCGGTGCAACTCGGTACATCCAGGCACCATGCCTCCTATGACCACCGCTCAGGACCAGAGCCGGGACCCCTCGTCCTCCAGCCTCCAGGGAATCCCGATGGCGCGCATGGGACGGGTGGAAGAGGTGGCCTACGCCGTGTTGTTCATGGGCTCGGACGAGGCCTCCTACGTCACCGGCGCCGAACTGGCCGTGGACGGCGGCATGACCTGCGTGTAAACACGCAAAACAGGAGGAGAGATGGCGCGAATATCATTAATGACCCGGGAACGGCTGAGTCCCGAGGACCAGAAATATTGGGACGACATCGCATCCAGCCGGGGTAGGGGCACGGTCGGACGGCCCCATGCCCTGATTCTCAACGCTCCCAAGCTGTCGGGGCTGGTGGGACCTCTTGGCGCCCACGTGCGGTTTGAGGGAGACATACCCAATGAGCTGCGAGAAGTGGCGATACTCACCGTGGCCAAGGAAATCAGGTCCCAGTACGAGTTCACCCAGCACGTCCACATGAGCCAGGCGGCCGGGGTCTCGCTGGAAACTGTGAACGTCATTCGAGACGGAAAGCACCCCGACGGGCTGCAGGGCGACGAGGCCATGGTGTCCCGGTTCGTCGTGGAGCTGATGCGTGACCGGAAGGTCTCCGACGCCACGTTCGGGGCCGTAAGGGACAGGTTCGGCGACCAGGACACCCTAGAGCTGACCGGGCTTATCGGGTACTACATGGCGCTTGCCAACTTCCTGCAGGTCTTCGAGCTTGAGCTGGACGATGACCTGAAAGCGGAGCTTCCCGACGGCCTTCCGGCGGGCTGAGCCGGAGCGGTTGATGTGAAGCAAACCGTTCCGGAAGGCCTCGGGGCGTTGCGGGGCCTAGTGGTCATCCTCTGGTTTTGTGGGTCATCAGTTAATGACTAACGGATTTGTGTATCATGGAGCGGGATTTGATGATCCACAAAGTCCGTTGTGACTAATATATGAACATCAAAGAGTAGGGGCGACCGGCCGATCGCCCCTACACAATTAACGGGACAGGCCGTTGTGTGCGCGGTTTCTCGACAAGGGCCGCGCCTACGACTATAATCAGCTAAACCCAGACCCTGGCTGACAGTTGGACTCGGGGAGGCTAGCATGTTTGTCGGATACTTCACCGAACGCCCATATCAAGACCCGGCGTCGGGCTATTTCGGCGCCACGGGAAGGCCCATTGCAGACCTGGACGTAAGCAACGATTCCTATGACGCGGTGATAGGGGCCAACCTCTACAACCGCTACCTGGACGAGAAGATATACGCCGAGGAGATGGGCTTTGACGGGCTGATGCTCAACGAGCACCACAGCACTCCCTTCTGCATGGGAGGCGCCATGAACGTGGAGGCCTCCATTCTGGCCAGGGTGACCAGCCGCGCCAAGATATGCCTTCTGGGCAACGTGCTGCCCATCTGGGACGACCCACTGTGGCTGGTTGAGCAGCTTGCCATGATCGACATGATCTCCGAAGGCCGCCTGGTGTCCGGCTGGGTCCGGGGCACAGGCCGGGAGAGCGTGGCCCACAACATGTCTCCGCCCGACAACTGGGAAAGGTTCCAGGAGGCCCACGAGTTCATCGTCAAGGCATGGTCCGAGCCTGGCCCCTTCAGGTGGGAAGGCAAGCACTACCAGTACCGCTACGTCAACCCTTGGGTCAGGCCCTATCAGCAGCCCCACCCGCCCATCTGGCTTCCGGGAGTGGTCAGCAGGGACTCCCTGATGTGGGCGGCGGAGAAGCGTATACCCTACATAATGCTTTCGACCCAGTTGGAGGCCACAGGACTGGCGTTCCAGGAATACCACGACCGCGCCGCGGAGCTTGGCTACAAGTCGGGTTCGCAGAACATCGGGTACCTGTGGAAGGTCCACGTGGATGAGACTGAAGAGCTTGCCGAGGAGGCCGGGAGGAAATACGTGCAGGGTCCCAGCAACCCGTTCCTGGCTGGCAACGAGGGCTCTCAAAACCCCGCAATCGCCCAGTTGCCGGGACTGACCTCCAAGAAGCGTGTGCTTCCCACCCAGAACGTCGCTACGGCGGCCAGAGGCGGCGTCTACTCCACGTCCTACGAGTCCCAGATTGAGGGATACCAGATTGTCACAGGGACGCCCGACACGGTGCTCCCCAAGATACGCCACGTCCTGGAGTACCTGCGCCCTGGAAGCGTCTTCTTCTGGGACGGCGACGGCGCCATGGACCACGACGATGCCATGCGCAGCCTCCGGCTCATGGGCCAGGAAGTGATTCCCGCTGTGCGCGAGATGGCCAAGGAACTGGAGCTTGACGGGCCTTTCGAGGTGGACCCGGCCACGGGCGAGCGTTTCGGAGAGACACCCGCCACCTAGAGGAGTTCCATTCGGCCCTCACCACGACCCTTTCCCAAAGGGAGAGAGAGCCAACGTCCCTTCCCCCTCTGGGGGAAGGTTAGGATGAGGGATGGGGCCGGTCCAGAAAAGAATCACCGTAAACATGATGACCAGGAGCTGTCATTGACCGAAAATGGCGCTGGACAATCGAGCGGCGGGCCCTTGAAGGGGATACGTGCGCTGGACTGGACAATGTGGCAGCTTGGTCCCGTAGCGTCCGAGATGATGGGCGACATGGGCGCCGACGTTATCAAAATCGAGCCTCTGGATGGCGACGCCGGGCGCAACCTGGTCCAGGCAACGACCATCCAGGCCAATCTGGCCGCAGGTCGTAACGCTTATTTCGAGGCCAACAACCGCAACAAGAGGGGTTTCGCCGTCAACTTGAAGGTCCCGGAGGGGCAAGACCTGGTCTACAAGCTGGTTGAGTCCGCCGATGTGTTCGTCCAGAACTACCGTGAAGGCGTCGCAGGGCGGCTGGGGATGGACTACGAGACCCTGCGGAAGATCAACCCAGCCCTCATCTACGCATCCGCCTCCGGCTACGGCTCCAAGGGGGAAGAGTCCCAACGCCCGTCTTTCGACGGCACCGGCCAGGCCCGCAGCGGCCTTATGATGTCCGGGACTCCGCTGGGCGGCGAACCGGTCCGGGTCGGCGGAGGAATCTCCGACCAGATCGCAGGCATCATGCTCTGTCTCGGCGTATTGGCGGCGCTGGTCTCCCGTTCTCAGACGGGGAAAGGCCAGATGGTGGAGACGTCCCACCTGTCCGCCAACATGTGGCTCCAGGGCAGCGCACTGAACATGAGCCTGATGTCCGGCACGTCCTCGGCGCCCTTTGACCGCAAGGCGCCCGTAAACCCCCTCACCAACACCTACCGTTGCCAGGACGGACGCTGGATACAGCTCATGCACATGCAGCCTGACCGCTACTGGAAGGGTTTCACCGAAGTCCTGGGCATAACCGAATTGCTGGAAGACCCAAGGTTCGACAGCATGGCGAGCCGCCGGGAACACGGGGCCGAGTTGGCCCGTATCCTGGAAGAACGCTTCGCTGCCAAACCTTACGACCAGTGGGACGGGGCCTTCAAGCAAAAGGGCGACTTCATCTACGACAAGGTCCAGGAGCTGTCGGACCTGGCTGACGACCCACAGGTCATCGCCAACAACTTCATCGCCACCTTCGACCACCCTGTGTTGGGGCCCACCAGGATGTGCAACCATCCCAACACCTACAGCGAGACTCCCGCCGGCATCTGGCGGGAGGCGCCTGAGCTGGGCCAGCACACCGAGGAAATCATGGTGGAAGAGCTGGGTTACACGTGGGATGACGTTGAGAAGTTCCGGGAAGCGGGCGCAATCCTGTAAAAGATATAAGCCCTCACCCCAGCCCTCCCCCAGAGGGAGAGGGAGTATGCCCCTTCGCCCTTTGGGGGAAGATTGGGATGGGGGCAGGGGCAGTCCAAAGACGGAAGGGAGAAAACATGGCTGAAGTGACGGGAGCCTACTTGGGAGCAAGGGCGCTCCAACAAGAGGGAGTGGACACCTTCTTCTACATCCTGTCAGCGCCATTGGTCGCTGACTGCCTGGACCTGGGCATTCGTGGAATATCCGTGCGCAACGAGACGGCTGCGGGCATGATGGCCCACGGGTACAGCCGTGTCACAGGCAGGCCGGGTGTGGTGCTGTCTTCCCACGGCCCGGGGACGGCCAACGTGGTGCCCGCTGTGGCGAACGCCATGGCCGACGCCTGCCCCGTCGTGAACTGCGGAGCATCGGCCAACCTTAGGGACAGGCACGTGGACGTCTTCCAGGAGATGGACCAGGTGGCCATCATGCGGCCCGTCACCAAGTGGGCCCACCAGGCCACTCACACCGAGAAGATTCCCCAACTGGTCAGCACGGCTTTCCGCCATGCCCTGGCGCCTCCCCACGGGGCCGTATACCTGGACTTCCCCAACGACATCGTGAATGCCAAGGTGGAAGACATCGACTGGGAGCACCCGTCCCATCAGCCCTCTCACTACCGCACCGAGGCCAGGCCCTTTGGAGACCCGGCTCTGGTGAAGGAGGCCATAGACCTACTGGCCAAAGCTGAGAAACCCATGCTGGTTACCGGAAGCGGAGTCTTCTGGTCCCAGGCTGCCGCTGAGATGCAGCAGTTCGTGGACACCACTGGCATCCCCTTCTTCACCACACCCCAGGGTAGGGGAGCTATTCCTGAGGACCACAAACGGTTCTACGGAGGAGCCCGTTCCATGGCCTTCAAGGAGGCCGACACCGTATTGGTGGTTGGTTCCAGGGCCAATGTTATACTCTCCAACCTTCTGCCGCCACGGTGGAACCCCGACGCCAAGTTCATCGTCGTCAACCTGGACCCGACGGAAGTTGGCCATAACGCACCTGCTCAATTGAGCATCCTGGGAGACGCGAAAGCAGTGTTCAAGCAGCTCACCGACGAGGCCCAGGGCCGGTTCAATCCTGACGAGGACACACCCTGGACCAGCGCCCTGGCCCAACGGGACGCTACGAGGATGGAACAGGCTGCCGCCGTCATGGACTCCGACGACGTGCCTATACACCCTCTCAGGCTTTGTCGGGAAGTCAGGGACTTCATGGACCGGGACGCCGTCGTCTGCGTGGACGGCCACGAGACATTGACCTTCGCCCGCCACACCATCCCAACATACGTCCCTGGACACCGCATCAACGCAGGGACTCACGGCACCATGGGAGTGGGCCTGCCCTACGGGGTTGCGGCGAAGGCGGCCAAGCCGGACAAGCAGGTGATAGTGCTCTGCGGCGACGGCTCCTTTGGCTGGAACGGCATGGAAGTGGACACCATGGTGCGGAACAACCTGCCCGTCCTGGTGGTCATCTGCAATAACGGCAGCATGACCGGCGCCGACGAGGTGTTCAACCCCCAGAAGCATCTGGGGTTCGAGTGCCGGTACGACAAAATCATGGAGGCGGCCGGAGGCTACGGCGAGATGGTGGACCGGCCCGAGAACATCAGGCCCGCTCTGGAAAGGGCAGCCGCTTCCGGGAAGCCCGCCGTGGTCAACGTAATCGTTAACCAGTATGCAAAGGGCCAGACCCGCATTGGCCTGGCCGAATCCCACCACTAGGGGGCGTGCAATGTCCACTGGCCTTCGCATAGCTGTGATTGGGCAACAGCCCTTTGGAGAAAGCGTTCTCAACGCGTTGGCGGAGCGGGGAGAGACTCTGGTGGGGGTCTTCTGTCCCCCGGACAGGGAAGGCCGCCCGTCGGACCCGCTGAAGCAGGCCGCCGACAACCACGGAATCCCCGCCTTTCAGTTCCGGCGCATGAGGAACCAGGAGGCCATTGACGCCTTCGCCGCGTTGAACGTCGATTTGTGTGTCATGGCTTTCGTCACCGACATCGTTCCTGACGAGATTCTCTTCAACCCCGCCAAAGGGACTATTCAATACCATCCGTCCCTTCTCCCCAGGCATCGGGGTCCCAGCTCGATAAACTGGCCCATCATTCAGGGCGAAACCCGCACCGGGCTGACCATATTCTGGCCGGACAAGGGACTGGACACTGGCCCGGTGCTGCTCCAGAAAGAGGTTGACATCGGCCCCGACGATACCGTGGGTTCCCTCTACTTCGACAAACTCTTCCCGCTGGGTGTGGACGCAATGGTCGAGTCCGTGGACCTGGTGGCTGGGGGAAACGCTCCTATTCTGGTTCAGGACGAGTCCCAGGCCACCTACGAGGGCTGGTGCCGCAAAGAGGACTTGGCCATAGACTGGAGCAGTCCCCTGGACGAGATATACAACCTGGTCAGGGGCGGAGACCCTCAGCCCGGCGCGGTGACCAGCTTCCAGGGCACGGAGCTTCAGCTTTTCCGTGCGCAGAAGCGGGACGGCGCTGACGCCGGAGCGCCTGGAGAGATCGTCGAGGCAACCGATGCCGGGTTCGCTGTTGCCGCGCCTGGCGGCGTGTTGTTCGTAGGCCGGGTCCAGCCTGAGGGTGGCCGCAAGGTCATGGCTCCGGAGTGGATGGAATCGGCGGGCCTCAAAGTCGGGGACAAGCTGGGAGAATAGACCGACTGTTGCCCCTTATCCCAGTCAGAGGGGCTCTACCGCGAAACGCAAGGGCGCAATGACGCCAGGACACGGACATGTAGGGGCGACCGGCTGGTCGCCCAACCCGGCCCCACACCGTTCACTTTGGGCGGAGCAGGGAGTCACCCTCACCCGAACCCTCTCCCGTCAAGGGAGGGGGATATCCGGCGGCGCATCGCCTTACTCGCAGTAAGGCAGCACCTGCTCCCCGAACAGCCTGATTGCTCCCATTATCTTTTCGTGGGGCGGTCCGCCTGAGTGGGCATGGCGCAGGCGGAGTATAAAGTTGTCGGCGCCTGTGATTTCCTTCCACCTGAGGAAGTCCTGAATGCACTCTTCCGGCTCGCCGATGACAATGCGGTCTTTGGCCACGTTGGTCAGGTTAAAGTCGGCCTCGGACTCGAACTTGACGAAGTTGGGGTTCCGGGCGTGCCAGTAGTATTTGTAGGCCTCCATGACTTCAGGCCCGTAAACGGCTTCGGCTTCCTCTCTGGTCCTCGCGACCCATGCGTCGCGCATTAGCACGAAGTCAGGTGTCCGCCCTGCTTCTACCGCCGCTTCTTTGTAGGCGTCCAACTGTTCGCAGGTCAGTTCCATGTCGGCGCTGGAGCTTGCCACGTAGGTGTCCGCCAGACGTCCCGCACGCACCACAGCCGCCTTGCTGCTCGCGCCAATCCATAGGGGCGGCGCAGGCTGTGTGTAGGGCCTCGGCAGGACTTGCACATCATCCAAGTGGAAATGCTTGCCGTGGTGGGAAAAGGGTTCGCCGGTCCAGCACTTCCTGATTATCTCCACGCTTTCCTCGAACCGCCCCACCCTCTCATTCATCGGTATGCCGAACGCCTTGAAGTCGGCTTCCTGGTATCCCAGGCCCACCCCAAGGGCTATCCGGCCCTTGGAGACTATGTCCAGCGTCACCACGTCTTCCGCCAGCCGGACAGGATGGTGCAAGGGCAGCAGGATAACGGACGTTCCCACCTTGAGCCGCGTTGTGGAGGCGGCCACGGCGGTGGCGACTATCAAAGGCGAGGGGAGAAAGCCGTCGCGGTCCTGGTGGTGCTCGCCGAAGAAGCACGACTCAAACCCCATCTCCTCGGCAAGCTGCGCCTCGGCTATAACCTCGTCAACGCAACGGTCAAGATTTTCGCCCCGGGGCGGGTTGGCTATGGAACTGTAGATGCCGAATTTCATGGGGCCTCCGAGCTAAAAGTTGGAACAAGCTTACCACGAAACCCTGCTCAACTGCCCCTTCCCCCAGAGGGGGAAGGTTGGGATGGGGGGTGAAATCCCTCACCCCAGCCCCTCTCCCAGAGGGAGAGGGAGTGAATGGTCTCTGGCGGTGAGCCGTAAGGTTGGGTTGAGGGTAGACATCCGTCAGTCTGCGGCGGCTGAGGCCCATGCCTTTTTCCGTTCGCCCTGAGCGAAGTGAAGTGGAGCCGACAGGCGGAACGGAACGAAGTCGAAGGGTCTCCGCTGAACGCATCCAAAGGCCCTTCGACTTCGCTGGCGCTTCGCTCAGGGCGAACGGAGCAGAGAGTGCTGGCCAGTTAGCTGCTGGCCGTTGCACGGCCTCATCCCTGGGGTATAACGTTGCTCAGGCCGAACGATTGTGGGTGATATCCCTCACCCCCAACCCTGCGGCTCTCAGCAAGAGACAATGTAAAACTCCCTCTCCCCCTGGGAGAGGTCTGGGTTGGGGGTAACATCCGTCAGTCGGCCGCGGCTGATGAGGGCTGCTCAACTTGTTCCACGCGCAGGTCAGGCAGCCAGCTCAGCCATGACGGCAAGTACCAATTCCACCGGCCCAGCAGCTTCATCCCGGCGGGGACAAGCACCATACGCACAATGGTCGCGTCCAGCAGCACCGCCATGCCAAGGCCAAAACCCATCTGCTGCAGCCCGACCACGTCTCCGGCTGCGAACCCCCAGAACACGGCCACCATTATCAGAGCGGCTGCGGTTATCAATCTGCCCGTTCGCCGTATTCCAAAGGCTACCGAGCCCTCGTTGTCCAGGGTCTCGTCATACCGCTCTCGGATTCGGCTGAGCAGGAAGACGTGGTAGTCCATGGAAAGGCCGAAGAGGACTGCGAACAGGAATATGGGTATCCAAGCCTCTATAGTGTCGCTCTGATAGAACCCGAATGGTTCGTTCCAGACGCCCTTCTGGAAGACGAGCACCAGCAGGCCGTAGGTCGCTCCCACCGAAATCATGTTGAGGATGATGGCCTTGATAGCGATGACTATGGACCTGAAGACCACCGTAAGCAGCACGAAGCTGATGCCCAGCACGAAGGGGAACACCACTTTGGCGGCGTTGTCGGCCAGATTGTAGAAGTCCACGTTCAACGCTGTCCGACCGGTGACGTACACCTTGTTCGCGTTGTCCCCGAAAGCCGGTGGAATGTAGTCCTCGCGTATTCGCACTACGGCGTCCAGGGCCTCTCCGCTGGATGAATCGCCATTCAGATACACGGGCAAGACAGCCAGGTCGCCTTCAGAGCTCACCTCCAACTGTCCCTGGCGAATGACCGCTGGGTCCTGTTCCAGCAGGCCCGACAAGGCGGCTACATTGGCCTGTATCTCAGGTGAGCCGATGTCGCCGTCTATCACGATTTCGGTCGGACTGGCTTCATTGGACGTGAACTCGGAGTCCAGGACCAGAAACCCTTGCTTTGATTGCATAACGTCGGGCAGGCTTTGGATGCCCGACGTGCCGGTGTTGATGTCAAAGAAGGAGACGGCAGCCGCAATGAGCAGCCCGCCGGCCAACACCAAACTCAGCAGAGGCTTGGCCATAACTCCTTTGGAAACCTTGTCCCAGAAGCCTCCCTCACGGGTCTCGTCGAACCGGGCCTCCAGATCGACAATCCAGGGTAGGGCCAGGCGGTCCACTTTGTCTCCCAGAAGACTCAGGATGGCTGGCAGCAGGGTCATTGTGGCCAGCACCGAGGCAACCACCACGAATATCATCCCCATGCCGATGGCGATGAATACGTTAGAGGGCACCAGAAGCATCCCGGCCAGCGCCACCACCACAGTGAATCCGCTGAAGACCACCGCCCGGGTTGCAGTCGCACTGGCCCTGCCGATGGCGTCCACCTTTTCTCGCCCCCTGCGACGCTCTTCACGATACCGGTTCAAGATGAACAGCGAGTAGTCTATGCCCACGGCCAGCCCGATCATGGTAATCATGTTCTGTATCAGGAAGGACAACTCGAAGACCTGGCCCATCAGGGCCGAGGCTCCCAGCGCCACGACAATGGACACGGCTGCCAGGGCTATCGGCAGAAGCGCTGCAATCAGGGTTCCCAAGGCAGCGAGCAATATAACCACTGCTATGGGAGCCCCGAATATCTCTCCTTGTTTGAGGCCCTCGTTCGCCAGCTTTCGAAAGTCCGCGCTGGCCGACGCCTGACCCACCATGTACACGTTGAAGCGTTCGTCGGCGTGCGCCTCTTCCACGGTCTCCAGCATGGGGATAATGTTGCCGCTGGCGTCATCAAAATCTCCCGCCATGACAAAGGGCATGATAGTGACGGTACGGTCCCCGTTGACCAGAAAGCTCCATGCCTGAGGGTTCTGGTAGTAGTTCTGGAAAGTTCCGGGTTCTACTGCAGGCCGAGAATCGTCGCTATCGAACCTCGTACCGTCCAGACGGCTGTACAGATCCTGGGTAAACTGCTGGAACTCTGGACTGTCGACGGTCAGACCTTGAGTGGACTGTATGACGACAACCTCATTGGACCCACGGGGTTCCCTAAGCCTCTCTTCGAGGAGCTCCAACCCTATCTTTGAGTCCGGGTCGCCGGTGAAGTTGAATTCCGTGGTGGTGGCGTCGGACAACAGAGTTGCGGTTAGGAATAAGCCCGCGACCAGGACGGCTATCCAAATCAAGAACGTGGCTGCACGGTGGGTTGCACACCACCGCGCCAGGGGTTCGGGGGAGAACCTGCGTTTGGATTGTTCGGACGCCATAGCCTCTTAATTCATTATACTGCTGGATTGTTAAGACGGAGCATATCAGGTTTCATGCTGCGCCTTGTTCGCAAGCATGTGGAAGGGCAGCTAAAAAGGAGATAAGCGGGACAAAAATGGGAATCGGCGGAAACAGAGGACTGAGAAGGGTTATTCAAGCTCGATCAACGGCTGGTCCACCGAGACCTGGTCCATGGGTTGGACGTGAATGGCCTTGATGACTCCCGACACCCCGGCCGAAATGCTCTGCTCCATCTTCATGGCCTCGACGACGCAGACCTCCTGGTCAGGGGAGACGGATTCCCCGGGGCGCACCGTAATGGACAGGACTTTCCCCGGCATGGGTGACCGTATGACCTTGTCCGAACCGGCCCCAAGAGAGGGCGGCGCGGCGAGCGGCGGCGCAGGTTGAGTCGGCTGGGCCGGCAAGGGCGCTGGAGCCGGAACGACCGCCGTCGGCGTACGGCCTTCTATTTCCACCTGGTAGGGCGTTCCATCCACCAGGGCTGTGATGGGAGATGACGACAGGTTGTCCACCTGGACGTTGAACCATCGTTCTCCAACTTTTACTCTTATCGTTCGCGGCGGCAATATGCGGCTCCTGTGTTCCCGTTAGGCGGAGACTTCCTGTCGCTCGGTGCGTTCCAGATGCTCCAGAAAACGTTTTGAGCGTATGTCGTCGTCCAGCCAGTATTTCAGCGACGCGGCCAGACGGTCACTCAACTCCCGGTCCAGCGGCTCGTCCACGTGGAGGGACAGGGCTGCATCCAGGGAAGCGGTCTCCATGAATCTCAGCACTTTGAGGGCTCTAACCGACAATTCCATTATGCGCACGTCTGCCGGACGGCATTCCCGGCACAGCACGCCGCCCGCGTCAGGGCTGAAGCGGTGTTGTCCGGGTACCAACTCCTGCTGGCATTTGACACAAACGCGCATCTCCGGCATAAACCCGGAAGACTTTAGCATATGAAGCTCAAAATAGCGAAGGGGGACCTGGCTGGAGGGGTCTGAATTTAGAGCGCCCAAGCCGTCGAC
>DAOUJI010000078.1:0-3822 GCA_034422875.1 Dehalococcoidia bacterium
CAACTTTGCGGCGAGCCGGGCGTTCTGGCCTTCCTTGCCGATTGCCAGGGAAAGCTGACGCTCCGGCACCACTACGATAGCCGATTCATCCGCGCCGTCGGTGTCCACGTGGACCACCTCTGACGGGCTCAGGGCGTTGGCGATGAAGACTCGCGGGTCCTTGTCCCAACGCACCAAGTCGATTTTCTCACCCTGGAGCTCGTTCACAATGCTCTGGATGCGGTTTCCACGCATTCCAATGCAGGACCCTACTGGGTCGATTCCTTCCTGGCGGGACATCACCGCAACTTTGCTGCGGGAACCGGCTTCTCTGGAAATCGCTTTGATTTCGACGATGCCGTTGTAGACCTCAGGGACCTCGATCTCGAAGAGCCGTTTCAGCAGGTTCTTGTGGCTTCTGGAGACCAGGATTTCGGGACCTTTGGCGCTGCGGCGCACTTCCAGCACGAACAGCTTGAGCCGTTGGCCCTTGCGGTAGCGTTCAGTGGGAATCTGTTCCTCCGGCAGAAGCACAGCCTGGGCGCGTCCCAGGTCGATAATGATGATTCTGCCCGGCTCTATCTGGTCGATTACGCCGGAAATTACGTCGCCTTCCCGGTCCTGGAACTCGGCGTAGACCAGTTCGCGTTCCACTTCCCGGAGTCTCTGGAGCACCACCTGTTTGGCCGTTTGGGCGGCAATACGGCTCACCTGGTGGGGGAGGGCTTCCACTGCCAATTCGTCGCCGACGGCGATGTCTTTCTTGACTTTCTGAGCTTCCTTGAGAAGGACTTCCCGTTTGTCGTCCTCCAGCTCTTCCACCACGGTCTTGGTGGCGTATACGTTCACCTCGCCGCTGTTTGGGTTCAGCTTGACGGATATGTTCTGGCCCATGACAAGGCTGTCCTTCTTGAAGGCCGAGGCCAGGGCCACTTCAATAGCCTGCAGCACCTGCTCTTTGGGCAGATGCCTCTCTGCCGCCAACTGTGTCAACGCTATCAAAAAGTCGCTTTTCACGGCATACCCCCTAGAGGGTTGTCCTCTGCCGTCCGCCTATTTAACAACAAGCCCCGATTGGTTCGGGGCCTGCGCAAAAGGGGTCCAGAGGATTATTGCCGTAATTATACCATCGGTCAGGGGCTGCGTGCAACCGCATGCGCCGGACTAGGGCGTGCTCCGTGAAGATTGCATCCGCTTCTAATGTGCTATCATTATGATATCGCACAAGCAGCAGTTCCATTGAGGTGTCAAATGGCAACCATCAATGTCAGACAATTAGATGAAGACGTCGTTGAGCGATTGAAACGTCGCGCCGCCGATAACAATCGTTCGCTCGAGAGTGAAGTGCGCCACATATTGGAACAAGCCGCAGAGGACGGCATGGCCGAGAAGCGCAAGAGATTCCGGGCCTTGTCAGAAAGGCTCCGTAAGCAGCAAACAAGCAAGTCCGAAACTCCCGCCCACGTCTTCATCAGAGAAGACCGGGACAACGACCACGGGGCCGAATGATGTGGTTGGTGGTTGATGCCAGTGTTGCGGTTAAGTGGCTGGTCGAAGAAGAGCACTCCGCCGCCGCTGATATTTTGCTTGAAGGGGAGCATGAACTCCATGCACCTCACCTGATGGCCTCGGAGATAGGAAACGCATTGTGGCGCAAAGCTCGTGTTGGAGAGATGGAACCAAGTGAGGTTGCATCATTGACTGCCAGCATACCGGCCATGTCTGTTAATTGGGAACAGGATGAGGCCATTTGTTCCGAGGCCGTCCGTTTGGCGCTGGACTTGGACCGTCCAGTCTACGACTGTGTCTATCTCGCTTTGGCCCATCGAATCGGTGCGACGTTGGTTACAGCAGATGAACGGTTTGTTAACGCTCTTGCAGGAACGGTGCATGAAGGCGCTGTCACGACATTGACGGCGTTAGCCTTGGAATGACGGTCAACGCCTGGTTGAAAGCGTCATCGGTGCAGGGTTGCCGCCACGGCGAGATGGTCTGAGGCCAAGCTGTCTGGAATAGAAAAATCTCGCGCCTTCAACTCAGGACTGGCCCAAATATAGTCGATTCGCCGCCGGGGACCGTCTGCGGGAAAGGTGAAACCGTCCCCGGTCGCTCCGGAAGAGAGGAAGGCGTCGTTGAGACCGGCGTCGGCGATGAGCAGCATCTCCGGGTCGTTGGGTCTGGCGTTCAGGTCACCAATCAAGACTGTAGGCTGGCCGCTGTCAACAGCCTCCAACACCGCCAACGCCTGTGAGACCCTGACAGTCGAATCGTCGCGGACGTGGTGGAAGTGCGTAGCGATTACATCGAGAGTCTCTTCTCCTCCCACGTCGACCTCCACCTTCAGAAATGCACGGTTGAAGGGCATCAAGTGGTTGTTGGGCATCTCATAGTTTTGGAATGCGGTGATTGGGAGCTTGCTGAGCACTGCATTGCCCCACACTGGGTCAGCCGCCGGGCCCCACACGTAGTCCATTTCGAGCCTCTGTGAAAGCCACGCCAGCATGTCGAAGGAGCCGTTGACCACCCAGCCTCTTGACACCTCCTGTAACGCGACGATGTCCGGGTCCTCCGATTCTATGACCCTGGCCAGGTCCTCCATTGCGTGCCTTCCGTGGGAGTCGAATCCCTGGTGAAGGTTGTAGGACATGACCCGGACCGGAAATCCCTCGCCAGGAGCAGGCTCCACGTCCTTCCAGGTCGCCAGATGGACCAGCGGCAACACTAGGAGGAACGCCACGGGGATGACGGCAACCCTGGTAACCGGCGCTCTGACGGCGTCGGGGGCTAAGCTGCCACGGAGAGCCGCCAAACCGATCAGCAGAGCAGCCAGGGGAAGCACGGCCTCCTTTGGCCCCGGGAGGTCTATGTTGTAGTGTGCATAGTAGAGGAAGAGAAAAGCCAGCAGCATGAGCATGCCCACGCCCAACCAGGTGGAAACATGGCGTTCAGAACGCCCGCCTGTGGGTTCGTGGGACGCTTTGATGACAGACACCAGTAAGACCGCTATTACAACCTGAGCGGCGAACGCTATGGGGGCGGCCGCGAAACCCGATTGAACAACCGTTGTCATCCAGACCAGCAGCGCCCCAAGCAGCGCCAAAACGGGCCAGGGCAATGGCCTATCCCATCTCGTTAGCTCGACGGCGGCCACAACTCCAATGAAGTTGGCCGAAAGGAGCAGTGCGTACACCGCGGGTTGGGACCATCCTATGAGAGCCGTTTGCTGACCCCCGTTCTGGAACAATATGATCTGCAATGCCAAAGCCGGGCCAAAAGCAACATAGGGCAGGGGAGAGACGGGCGAGCCCTGTTCCGGCTCGTGGCGCCTTTTCAGCGCCAGGCGCCACAGAAAGAGTCCTTGAGCGGCAGCCAGTCCAGCCACGACTACGTATCCCACAACTCCAGGCGACCACGATAGATCAATAAAGCCGAATAGGCCCTTCACGGCGGCATCGGCGGAAAGGCCCATCAGGAGAGCAATCACTGCATGGGCTGCGCTGCTAGGGCCTCCGGTGGGCCGAATCGATCGAAACATAAGGGGCAACGACCACAGAAACAGCACGGTTCCAATCATCGAGAGGGCTAGTTCCAAGGGAAGAGATGAGACGGTCTTCTCGACCAGCCAGACCAGCCCCAGACTGCCGCCTACTACCGGTAAGGCATTCCGAGGCCCCAGGACTCGACGGACGATGGGCTCCAGAAATACACACAGGAACACGGCAACGCCCATCAAACCCACCAGAACGGGGCTGACCTGCTGTACCTGGGCCAGATACATTGATAGCCCGACGAGGAACATCCGCATGAACTGGATGCCGAACATCACAGTCCGAGCGCCCAACA
>DAOUJI010000079.1:0-82380 GCA_034422875.1 Dehalococcoidia bacterium
CTTGATTTTCATGTCATTTCAGACGGCTCTTGGCAATCCAAGACTCACTATCGACCCTTATACTCCGGCGGCCGTTTCTCCAAGAAGGACGTTGCCGCTTCCAGCCTGTCCTCGGTGTTACGCAACGGCAGGTTCGCGTTCATTTCACGCTCGGTCACGTCCCGCAGGTCAACGTCCAGCTTGTACATAAGCTCTTTGGCGGCCCGCACCGCCAGGGGAGGATTGGAAGCAATCTCGGACGCCAGAGACATTGCCTCTTCCATCAGTCCGTCGTCCGGCACGACGTCATTGACCAGACCCTTCTCCTTGGCCCATGCGGCCCCGTACATGCGGCCCGTCAGTGTCATCTCGGCCGCCACTCCGAAACCCACAAGCTGCGGGAGAGTGTACGAGGCGGCGGTGTCGGGCATAAGGGACCGCTTAATGAAAATAGACGAAAACCGGGATGTCTCGGACGCGATGCGTATATCACAGGCCAGGGCCAGGGCCAGACCTGCTCCAGCCGCCACTCCGTTGACGGCGGCAATGGTCGCCTGAGGCAAGCTGCGCAGACGGGGCGCCAGAGCCGTGATGCTCACGGTACGTGGGGCATGAATCCGACCCGGAGGAGGCTGTTCTCCGCCACCGTCAAGGGACGCCCGCTGTTCTCCCACGTCGGCCCCCGAGCAGAAGCCTCGTCCCGTGCCGGTGATTATGATGGCGCGCACGTCGGGGAACTGGGCCTCTATGCCGTCCAGGACGACGTGGAACTCCCTGGTCATGGCATGGCTGAGAGCGTTCAGCTTATCCGGCCGGTTCAAGGTGACGGTGGAGACGTGGTCGGACGTCTCTACAACAAAAAACTCATAGCTCATCGCCGCGCCCTCCGTGCTGCTGCCCTTGGATCAAATATCCCCGATTCGCCCGAATCATAGCCCCGCTGCCGAAACGGGTCAACGTCGCCCATTCACGACCCATATCCACGTTGACACTGGGCAAGGTGTGTTACTACACTTGCGGTAACCAATTCCCCTTTCCCAAGGAGCCTTTATGTCCGCTGGGCGAGATATGGTCAGGAAGGCGCAAGCAGAGATGCCCGACACGCCGGCTCGGGAGGTCCACGCGGCCCGTGAAAACGGGGAGGACATTATAGTCCTCGACGTAAGAGAGAAGGATGAGTGGGATGCGTCCCATATCCCGGGCGCTGTCCATCTGCCCCGTGGACGGCTGGAGGGGCAAATGGAGGAACGGCTCCCCGACAAGAACGCCCGCATCGTCTGCCATTGAGGGGGCGCGGGCCGATCTTCGCTGGCAGCGAAGACACTCCGGGAGATGGGATACACCAACGTAAGCTACATGACTGAAGGCATCAACGGCTGGAAGGAAATGGACCTGCCCATAGAGCAATCAAAGTCGGAGTAGGACAAGATTAGGAGGCGTGATGACGACGACGGCTGACAAGAAACCCGAAAGCGAATACAACGTAGTAGGGACCAGACCCATCCGCCACGACGGAGTGGACAAGGTCACGGGCAACGCACGTTACGGAGCTGACATCAACCTGCCGGGGATGCTCCATGCCAAAGTCCTCCGCAGCCCCCACGGTCACGCCCGCATCAAGTCCATCGACACCAGCAAGGCGGAAGCGCACCCGGGAGTCCGGGCTGTTTGCACCGCGGCCGACTTCCCCATCATTGAAGACAGAGTCATCGACTTTGCCGAGCTGCAAGGCAACCCCCGCATGATGGCGGAGAACGTCCTGGCCCACGACAAGGTCTTGTACAAGGGCCACGCCATCGCCGCCGTCGCCGCCTCCAGCCCCCACGAGGCCGAGGAAGCTCTGGAACTCATAGAGGTCGAATACGAGGTACTCAAGCCCGTTCTGAGCATCAACCAGGCCCTGGCCGACGACGCGCCCCTTCTCCATGACGACATGACCACTCGCTTCCGCGTGGACCGGTTTGGACGCGGTGACGACACTGGCAAGAAGAGCAACCTGGCCGGACACCTACAGTTCGTCCGGGGAGAGCCGGAACAGGGCTTCAAAGAGGCCAACCTGATTGTGGAGCGGGAACTCGAGACCCAGACAGTCCACCAAGGCTACATCGAACCCCACACCTCAACGGCATCCTGGTCTTCCGACGGCCAGATAACCGTCTGGACATCCACCCAGGGGACCTTCGCCATACGCTCGCTGACTGCCGCGATTCTTGCAGTTCCTGAGTCAACGGTAAAGGTCATACCCATGGAAATAGGCGGAGGGTTCGGCGCCAAGCTGGTGGCCTACCTGGACCCGGTGGCTGTGATTCTGTCCCGGAAGAGCGGCAAGCCAGTCAAGATGGTCATGAGCCGATCGGAGGTCTTCGAGGGTTCCGGTCCCACTTCCGCTTCCCGCATGCGCTGCAAGATAGGAGTCACCAAGTCGGGCAAGATTACCGCCGCAGAGCTGGACCTGTATTTTGAGTCTGGAGCTTTCCCCGGCTCACCCGTGGGCGGCGGCGCCCTGACGGGCCTGGGTCCCTACAAGATGGACAACCTCGTGGTGAACGGTTACGACGTTGTGGTCAACAAGCAGAAGGTCCAAGCCTACCGCGCTCCCGGCCAGCCCCAGGCCGCTTTCGCCGTGGAAATCGTCATGGACGAAATCGCCGAAAAGCTGGGAGTGGACTCCATGGAGCTGCGGCTGAAGAACACGGTGGTCGAGGGAGACCGGATGCCCAACAACGTGCCTCACCCTCGAATCGGATGCAAAGAGGTGATGGAGGCCATGATTGCCCACCCCCACTACTCCGCGCCTTTGGAAGGGCCCAACCGGGGCAGAGGCATTGCTTTCGGCCACAGGTTCAACAGCGGCAACGCATCCTCAGCGACCATTCACGTCAACAACAACGGCACGATCAACCTGGTGACGGGAGCTGTGGACATCGGAGGCAGCCGGGCGGCCATGGCGATGCAGGCCGCCGAGGTCCTCGGAATAGCTGCCGAAGACGTTCACCCCACCATCGTGGACACCAACTCCATAGCCTTCACCGAACCCACCGGCGGCAGCCACACCACCTTCGACACCGGTCTGGCAACCATCCGGGCAGCGGAAGACGTGATAAGTCAAATGGCGTCCAGAGCCGCCCTGGTTTGGGAGGTCCAGCCCGAGGACGTGGAGTTCAAGGACGGCGTCTTCACCTGTGTGAAGAACCCCAACGACACCTTCACCTTCAAACAACTTTCCGGCCAGCTAATGCGGACCGGCGGCCCCATAACGGCCTCTGCCTCCGCCACGTCCACCGGCGTTGGGTCGACCTTTGGCGGCAACATAGTCGACATAGAAGTGGACCCGGAAACGGGCAAGATAGACATCCTCAGGTTCACCGCTTTCTGCGACGCCGGAACGTCCATCCACCCCAGCTACGTGGAAGGTCAGGTGCAGGGCGGCACAGTCCAGGGCATAGGATGGGCACTGAATGAGGAATATGTCTACAGCGAGGACGGGTCCATGTCCAACTCCAGTTTCCTGGACTACCGGATGCCCACGTCCCTGGACGTGCCCATGATTGACGCTGAGATAGTGGAGGTGCCCAACCCCAGGCACCCGTACGGCATACGAGGCGTGGGCGAGATACCCATAATACCCCCATTGCCCGCCCTGGCGTTGGCAGTGAAGAACGCCATCGGAACGCCCATATACAAGCTGCCCATCTCGCCGGGCGCCGTCCTGGACGCGCTGGAAAAGAAGGAGAACGGGGGATAGGACGTACCTCACGAAACTGAATACGGCTGGAGGAATGCGTGTACCAGAACTATAAGGTCTTCTCGTGCGACAGCCACGTTTTCGAGCCGGTGGACCTCTATCACGAGCGGATAGAGGAGCGGTTCAAGCCCAGGCTGCCCCATGAGGTCGATGTCGACGGCGTCAAGTGGCGCATGACCGAGGGACACGCACCCTCCAGGCTCAAGAAACCGGTGTTCGAGGGGATCGACGCAATCCGCGACGAGGCCGGTGGGTTCGTGGGAGAAACACGACGAGATGACATGCGCAAGGACGGCGTGGACATCTCGGTGTGCTACCCGAACCGGGCGTTCAGCCTGCTGGCCACCAACGACGGAGAGTTCCAATTAGCAATTGCCCGCGTGTTCAACGACTGGATTCTGGAGACGGACCTGGCGCAGATGCCCGACGACTTCGTCTTGTCGGCCATACTCCCTCCCAAGGACGTGGTCCGGGCCAGAGCCGAGCTGGTGAGAATCGCCAAGACCGGAAAATTCAAGGGCCTGTTCATGCCGTCCTGGATAGAGGGCCAACCCTACGCCGGGACCAGCGTGTACGACCCTTTGTGGGCCACCATAGAGGAGATAGGGTTGCCCGTGCTCTTCCACGCCGGTGTGGGCATCGATCCCAGGACCGCGCGGGGAGACGGCGGCGCCATAATCAACTACGTGCGGGCAATAACCATCTGCTCCGAACCTGTGCTCCAACTCTGCTCATCGGGCATCCTGGAACGCTTCCCCAAGATAAGGTTCGCCCTCATCGAGTCCCAGATGAGCTGGCTTCCGGGCATCCTTCACCTGATGGACGAGGGCTATCACAAGCACCACATGTGGGTACGGCCCAAGCTCCCCATGCTGCCGTCTGACTACTTCCGCCGCCAGGGCCACGTCATGTGGATGGACGACGAGCCAGGTCTGCAGATGCGTGAATACATTGGGATGGACAGCATCATCTGGGGCGACGACTACCCGCACCACGAGGGCACGTGGCCCAACTCTTCCGAGGTGTTCGACCGGAGCCTGTCAGGCCTCAGCGACGACGATAAGCGAAAGCTCCTCTGGGACAACGCCGCGCGTCTGTTTAACGTGGACCCTGTCTGTGGCACTGCGGCGTCTACAAGTGCGACGGGGGCCACTGCTTAGAACCGCCTGTCATCCACCCGCTGCGCTTCCCGGTTGAAGTGTATCTCCCATACCAGAACGGCGTTACCGCTGATCCGTTCGGTAGAGCCGTATCGCTCCATGCTCCTCGCATCGTTGACTCGCCAGACTCAGGGTTATCCATCCAAAGGCTGTGGAGCCAACGGGTCAGGCGCGGGAACTTCGCCTATAACGTAGCTTTTGTACTTGCCTTTGGTGGGGCGTCCGATCTTTTGGACAACCTGTGCTAGTTGAGCCTATCGGACCTTCCTTCCAGATGTAGGCTAGGTGTAAGCGCAGGAGTGGCAACTACTCCTCCACCACATTGAATGCCTGACGAACCATTGCAACCGCCTTGGGAATCGACTGCTGGTTCCCGATATCAATAAACACGCCACAGTCGCGGTGAGTCACATTTGGTAGAAACTTCCAGGCGGTGACGTCTCCCGCCATTCCTTCGGGATCGTCGATTTCGTCAAAATCAATCGGCAAGAGAACTCTCACATAGCTGGCCATCGGCAGAGTTTCCGCAAAGAAGCCAGCAGACTGGGCATCGTAGAAGCACAGCGAATTCCCCTCAACAATCTCGATAGATTCGCCCAGTTGGCGTATGGCATCGCGAATCCCGTAAAGGACTTCTGCAACTGAAGAATCCATATTTATGCTGTCCGGTTTTCTTGAGGCAGACCGTAAACGCAACTCTCGAATCTCTTCCGCTATGACCAACCTTTCGTCGGCGTTGTGGTGTGGCCATATGTCGAGTGCTCGATGTGCCAGGATATTGCCCCTCTCTTCCATTTCAGAAGCAGTCCACTTCGTCTGCTTCCTCACATACTCGTTAAGGCGCACGGCGGACTGCTCGAAACCGCCCTTGATTGTTTTCTTCTCCTCAAATGGCCTGTTCGAGTACGCGCTGTTGTAGGCGGTAAGCGTCAAATTACCCAACCTGTGCAGCCACATCTGGTGAACTGATTCCCGGTCCTTGCCGAGCATACATTTCCATTCCGGAACGTCATCTATGCTTTGGGGCATAATGTGCTCGATCGAATACTCACTTACCGGACTCGGCTCCTTCTGCCCCGCATTTTCAAGCTGGGACAGGATGTGCCAACAAATGCGGAGCCTGTAAAGGTCGCTCTCTTGTAACGCTGACACGAAATCATCGTCCGTTGGAAACCTGTAGTTCTGTCTTGCCAGAGCGACTTGCAAGCTCCCTAACGGGTCTTCATTTCTAATGGAATGAGCGATCCTAGCAAAGACCGCCCAGTAGCCCCGCGTCTGCATGCCCATCACCGACCTACGGACAAGATAACTTGAGATTAGGTCCAACGCTCGAATGAAGTCGTCATGCCTGAGTGCTCTCTCGTCGTAAAGATAGTAGAGCCGCATGATAAGCATCGCATGAGCTGACCCCAGACTTCTGGCCTGCCTCATTGCGGTGGCGAGCGGCTTAGAATCGATTTGGTCCGGCCGCAAGAAGAATACGAAGTAGCGCGCGAACCGGACAAGGTCTTCCAATAGATCTGCTAGGATCTCAGTGTCTGAGGGGCGCCAGAAGTCCCTGAATTCAGCATATATGCGGTCTGCTCTGGCTTGAGTTGACGTTCCCTGCCTGAGGGCAATGTAGTCCCGCAAGAATGTGTCCGGGCTACTTCCTGCCTCTCTGAAAAGCGTCTCGACTTTGCTCCAGTAGTCGTCGTACATACGAGTCTGTTCGGGTTCCGGGAGCCCCATGAGTAGATAGTTGCGAATCAAGTCGCTCTGGGTGAGGTCAACCCCCGTTGAGTTCAGGCTTTCGAAGACTCGTTGAGGGTCATCTATAGGGCGATGTAAGGTAACGTCAACTATGTTCAGGCGTCCTACGCCCCGATAAATTAACTCAGGATCGGCTTCTGGACTGTTCAGTTGCTTCCTGAAATAGCGGTATGCCTCGACGATCAGCTCAGACCTGTTCTCCATTTCGACAGGGTCCTTGCCGTCAACCAGAGCCTTCAACGTTGCGTCGTCGCGGCGTCTCAAGGCGACTTTATATCTTCTTTCACCCAACTCGTGCTCATTTGTAAGAAAATAGGCGTCAATCTGAGCTGCAGTCGGCTCCTGTCCGCTCCAGCCAGTCTGTCGTATGTGGTCGCGCAGCGCAATCAAAAGAAGAGTCAGAGTGGTCAGACGCTGCTGTCCATCAACCACCAGCCAACTGCTGAATACGGCTGCTGTGTTCCCAGCCACGTAAACGAATGATCCTATGAAGTGGTCTCCGTCGTTGTGGCCGGCACGCACTATGTCGTCCCACATCTGTCGGCACTGCTCGGTCGTCCAACTGTAGTCTCGTTGGAAAGCTGGAATTATGAACTGCTTGGTCCCATTGACCAAAGCCACGAACGGGTTGTTTATTGCTTGCATAGTTGCTCTCTATCATCCTTACACGATCTCGTGAGGCGGGGTAGTGGGATAGTCCTCAGGCTTGCCGGTATCGCCCGGCTGGATTATGAAGTCCCGACGGTCCCTGTAAAGGCGAGCGCGGTTTATCACGTAGTCTCCTTCGTCGTTGTACGGATCGATGCCAGTGTAGTCGGTCATCAGCCAGTACTTGTAATCGCCAACGAAAAGGTATGTATTGTTCATGCGGAAGAAACGGCAAGCTACGCCTTCACCGGCGCGGAAGCGGGCGCAGATAACGTCCAGGAGTTCCCTCTGGTTGTCTCTATCGGTGAGTACGTATTCGTGAGGCCAGGTATCCCGATACGTGACTGCTTCCCGCCACGGAGCCCTGTCAATAAGTTCTGTCAACGGAGCCACCATTATCCTGACTCACGGTTCTAATATCGCACTACGGTCGTCAAACCGTCGTATGGCCAACGCACATTATATTCCAGCCAGAACTCTGACAACCACCTAAACGAATAGCGTGGCGACGGCCCAGCCTGAGAGTCGTCCGCCTGCGCCTTGACGTCAAGCACCAAGTGGATGTCCTACTTGTACCAGAAGGCGAAGAGCGGAGGCACAAAGGGCGGGTGTTCGGCGCGAAAGCTCCTCTGGGACAACGCCGCGCGTCTGTTTAACGTGGACCCGGCTTTGCACGATCCGGCTCCTGCAGCCGGTGTAGCGGTCAGTCCTTCCGCTTAGAGCACGCCCGTCTGCCGGGCGTAGTCCAGTACCAGTTCGGCAATGCGCGCAGGGTCTTCCTGCACTACGAAGTGTCCGCCGGGGATGGTCTTGAGCTTGACTCCGGGGACGGTGTTCAAGAACTCCTGTGTCGTCGGGTTCTCCACCCGGAACCGGTCGCTCTGCTCCGCCGCCACCAGCGTGACCGGCATGTTCAGCCCGGCCATCCGCTCCCACACGTCGTCCGGAGTCTCGATAAGGTAGTACAGAGCTTCCACTTCCGGAGGGCAGGCCAGTTCTACCTGTCCGTCGTCTCTGTCGTGGAAACCGCCGTTGATATAGGCCCATAGCGACTCCTCGCTCCACGGCGCCAGCACGGGCCGTTCCCTGTACCGTTCGTAGATGGACTGCCGGTCCGGGTACACCCCCCGGCGGTTTCGCGCCCTGTCGGCCAGCATCCGGCTCCGTTCGTGGGCGCCTGGGTTCTTCCGATCGATGAGATTGGGCTCGATGACCATCAATGCCTTGACGCGGTCCTGACGCTCGTAGCAGCCCAGAAGGCTGACTCCACCGCCCCTGGAGTGCCCCACGACCAGGCAGTCTTTTAGGTCGAACTCGTCCAGCAAGGCCACAAGATCGCTTGCAAGATCGTCCCAGGAAAAGGGTTCTGTGGGGTTGCTGCTGAGTCCGTGCCCCCGGAGGTCCATGGAGATGCACCGGACCTGCCTGGACATGATCTCGGCGGCTGGCCCCCAGATGTCAGCGCAGAAGCTGGAGGGATGGAGCAGAACGAAAGTTGGAGCGTCGTCTCCACGCTGAGACTTCCATTCGAGGCAGTGGACCTTCCAGCCGTTGTTGTCTATGAGATGGCTTAACGGCATCTATTCGGCGTTCGGCCTAGTCTCCGGGGGCCTCTTTGTAGCGCCGTCCCCTTCTCTCGGCGTCCCGGTCGAGGACATAGTCCATAACCGGCACTCCGTAGCCGCAACTGGTGGACGTCTTTTCTACGACTATCTCCACCACCTGCCTGGGCTTGGAGTGGAGTCCCTCGGCGGGACATTCCAGCAGCCGTGCCGCGACCGGCGAGTCGTCCACCGGAGTAGACCCCGCCCTACCGTATAGCCGTACTATGGCCGCATCGTCAGCGTCGAAAGAGCAGACCATGAGAGTAATGGGGCTTCCCGACTGGGAATGCCGGACGGTTTCGTTGCCGCTGCCCTTATAGTCCAGGTAGGCCACCCGGTTCGAATCCAGTATGTGGATGGGCACGCCGCCTTTGGGCGACAGATTGATGGGCCCCTGGCCGTCCGGGCCTTCAGACATTTCAGGGTCTGCGGTAGCTACGAAAAAGACCTTGGCGTTGCGGATGAGGTCAGCCTGCGCGTCGGTGATGCAAGGGAAATAGTCACCCATTCTCGGCCCTCCTGAGTTGGCTCTGGGATTTTATCACACAAGCTGGCAACAGTGGCGTCAGTAGACCACCCGTCGTTCCTTCCAGTCTGCCAGTTGCCCTTCCGAGACCCCAAGCAATTCCACCAGCACGTCCGGGTTGTGTTGGCCCATCAAGGGGCCGGGAGTCCGTATGGACGCAGGGGTGGCGCTGAACTTCCAGGGAGGCCCCTGCACCGTCTGTGGCCCCATGAAGGGATGGTCAATAGACCCCCACGTTCCCCTTGCGTTCAGGTGATCGTCTGCGACGAGGTCCCGGCTGCTCATGGACGGAGCGGCGGAGACTCCGGCTTTCTGAAGCGTTTCCGCCGCGTCGGCGGCGGAGCGGGCGGACGTCCACTCAGCAATTTCCTCGTCTAATTCATCCTGGTTACTGTGCCGGGAGAGTGGGTCAGCGAACCGAGAGTCCGTCAGCCACTCTTCATGGCCTGTTGCTCTGCACAAGGCGCGCCATTCTTCCTGGCCAGCCACAGAGATTGTCACCCAGGCGTCGTCGCCTTGGCACGGATAACAACCTTGTGGAGCGGCGTCCGTGTCCCTGTTGCCCTGGCTCTGGGAGACCCTGCCGTTCATTGCATAGTCCATCAGCGCCTCTCCGGTATAGACGATGATGGACTCCCTGGAGGACAGGTCGATGAACTGGCCCTCTCCGGTCCGCAGCCGGTGGAAGAGCCCCATGAGCAAGGCCAGACAGGCCGTAGAGGCCACGCGTGCGTCGATGCTGTCGCGCAGTTCGGTGGGCGGCGCATCGGGATAGCCGGTCAGGTGGCCGAGGCCGCTCATGGAGTTGAACACGTTGGCATATCCTGGGAACGTGCTTTCCGGCCCGGAACCGCCTCCGTTGGAGATGGACACCATCACCAGCGTAGGGTTTACTTCCCTGAGCCTGTCGTAGCTGAGGCCCAGGCGTTGCATCACCCCTGGACGCATGTTCTCCACCACGGCGTCGCTGACGGAGGCAATCTGCAACGCCAAGTCCACAGCTTCACTCTCCTTGAGGTTAAGCTGGACGCTTTGCTTGTTCAGGTTCAATGTGTTGAACACGGGGGAGTTTTCGGGGTCGTCGTAGGAATAAGGCGGTCTCCTTGCCCCGTCGACCTGCATACGGCTTTCCACCTTGATGATCTCCGCCCCCAGGAATCCCAGGAACAGGGTCGCAAAGGGGCCTGCCAGCAGGCTGGTGAAGTCGAGCACACGTACTCCAGCCAAAGCGCCAGGGGTCATATCACGCCTCCCTGAGCCAGGGCTGAAAGCTCCGCATCGTCCATGTCCAGCAGACCGCAATAGACATCCCGGTTGTGTTGTCCGAGACCCGGCGCAGTGTTTTCCAAAGACCACGGGGTCTTGGGAAACCTGTAAGGTCGGGAAGGGTAGGATAAGACGCCAGCCTCAGGGTGGTCCGCGTCTACGAAGAAGCCCCTTTCGGCCAGTTGGGGCGACCCAAACACATCCTCGGACGTGGCGAAGTAGGCCGCAGGGCAACCGCTTGGCGCCGCCTCGTAGTAGACCTCCTCTTTGGTCAACTCGGCCACCCACTCCCCAATTATCCGGTTCACCTCGTCCCCGTGGCGGATTCGGTCGGCGCGAGTGACGTACCGCTCGTCATCGGCCAGCTCCGGTCTTCCCATGATTTCCACCAGGACTCTCCACTGGCGGTCTTCTCTTGGATACAGGATGACGTAGCCGTCTTTGCAGGCGTATATGCCTCCATACTCGTAGGTCCTGGAGCGGTCCACCAGGCGCCCGTTTCCCAGATACAGGGTGTGTGTCAGCCTGTTGAGGGCCATTGTTGACTCTTGAATGGACACTTCAACCCGCTGCCCCGTTCCTTGGAATGCCCGGGCGTAGAGGGCCGCAATCGCCGCCGAGGCTGCCATCTGGCCTGCGTCGTAGTCGCCCAGATGCACTCCGGCCGCAACCGGCGCTCGATCCGGGTTCAGTGTGTATCCCAAACCGCCAGGCAAGGTGTAACCCTCGCCGGAGGCATGAAAGGTGTTGACGTGGCGGGCTTTCCATGACGCTTTCGGTCCAGTCAGACCAAACGGCGTGATGGACAGGTGGACCAGGGAAGGGTTCCGCTCCTTAAGGACATCGTAGCCCAAGCCCAAGGACTCCATTGACCCGTCTACCGGAGCGGTAGAGCGGTCTTCCACCAGAAGGTCCGCTGAGGAGGCCAGCCGAAGGAAAAGCTCCCGTCCGGTGGCCGTGGAAACGTCAAGGGTGACGCTTTCCTTGTCGGTGTTCAGGTACAGGAAAAGGCCGCTCGTTTCAGGATCAGGCACATCGTCGGGGAAAGGCCCAAAATGCCTGGCCGGGTCTCCGTATCCCGGCGGTTCGATCTTGATGACCCTGGCGCCCATGTCCCCCAGGAGCTTGGTGCAGAAGGGACCAGCTATAAATCCGGCAAATTCCAGAATGGTAATCCCTTCGAATATCTTTGACCCCATGCCGCTCCTGCTAGCCTGCCCAGTCTACTTAGCCCTTGGATGATAAAGGGAGGTCAGCTTGAACGCTAGCCCTCAGCTTGAGCGGCGGCGATCCTTGTCTTGGCCCTCGGTGGCCGAACAGTCGTCATAAGCGCCGCCGCCGCTCCGTAGAGGCCAAGGATCGTCCACCAGGAAGATGCGTAGTCTCCGGAGAAGTCCCTCATGTATCCAACCAGCGGCGCCCCAGCGCCGGCGGTCAGCAGCGTCACAGGAAGCACGACGCCCCTTATGGCGCCCAGAAACGCTCTGCCGTAGTACTCCGCCATCATGTACGTCGGCACAATCATGAATAAGCCCACCGACGAGCCGAATACAAGGGTCGACGCGAACATGTGCAGCTCCTGGCCACCGAACAGCATCAGGGTCGTAGCCGATGCAAATCCCAGGAAAGACGCCACTCCGAGAAACCTGACTGGGAAACGCTCCACGAGCAAGCCTGACAGAAGAATCATTATTGTGGCCCCTGCGGCGTCCACCGAAAAGGCGAAGGAGACGGTTTGGGCGTCTATGCCACGCTCGGTCCAGAAAGGGAACCTGTGCACGCTGGCTCCGCCCTGGGCCAGCCCATGCAGGGCAAACACAATCATCAGCTTCCACAGGGTCGACTCACGCCTCGCATCGGCCAGGGTCCAGGCATCTTCCTCAGAGGCTACAATTCTGCCGGCGGGAGTATCGCTCCTTGGTCGTGAACCGGACGGCCCGGCGCCTCCATCCACCTCCAGCCCCATGTCCTCCGGCTGCCGTCTAAGAAAAAGGCCCGCCACAGGGATGCAGACCACCATGAAAGCGATGGCCATTATCGCCCACGTCGCCCGCCATCCCTCCTCGTCAATGAGGAACTGGGTTATGGGCACCAGGGTTATACCTCCGACGCCAAGACCTAGCGTGGACAAGGCCAGAGCGCGTCCCCGCAGCCTGACGAACCACTTGGCCACGGGCACCGACGTGACCAGGCTGTTGGGAGCCGTCACCCCGGTTACTCCTATGACGCCAAACAGCAGGAAGAATTGCCAGGCCTCCGAGACATAGGATATCGCCAGCAAGCACAGGCCTATGACGGCGGCTGTAACTACTATGAACAACCTGGAACCGTACCGGTCCAGAAGTCGCCCGACCATCAACGCTGACAGCCCAGCCATAAGGTTTCGCGTGGTTTGGGCCCACCCGAAATCGGCCCGGCTCATGTCCAGCCCCTCGCCCATGGGAATGACGAAGGGACCAAAGTTCAGCGTCCCGGTGGCCATGGTGGAGAAGTTGACCAGGAACATGGAGGCGACGATGACCCATCCGTAGAAGACGGGGCCCCGCCCGAAGAAGTTCAATCGAGCCGCCTATGTTGGCAAAGGTCGTCCATCAGATGCGGACGCCCTCTAGCTCACCTGAGACCGGGAAGGCAGCTCGACCTCAAGGCGGGCCGTACCGGTGGTGTCGCCCCGCTGGTTGTTGCAACGGGTCTCGCACTCAACCATGCGGCGACCGCCCTCAATCCACTTGCGGGTGACTTTTCCCTCCACCCAGGTGGTGTCCCCCTCGATGTTGAAACGGCGCAACTCGTTGTAGTACTTCCGCAAAAAGCCGTGGTCGCCCATCCAGTTGGTGACAATCTGAGCGAGCCACGACCCCCTCTGGGGACCCAGGTCGTAAATGCCTGGGAGAGCGATAATCTTGGCCATGGTGTCTTCCCAGTGGCCTCGGTGGGGGTGGTCGGGCACACCGGTTTCCGGGTCCGGCTCTGCAAAGGCGGCGTGTTTTTTGAATGATTGCCATCGATGGTAGTGGGAGCCGCCTGGACTGCCCCCCGCCCCCATGTTGAAGGCGTCAAAGCGACCGGCGCCGAATATTATGTCAACAACTCTCAGGGGACCGCGCACCACGGGAGGCAGGACTTCGCCTTCGACCACGTCCTCCCAATGCCTGGGTTCGGCGCCGCGTATCTGTTCCTTGTCGTATGCGTCCCAAATCTCCTGCAGGTCCTCATCGGAGTACCTGGGTTTTTCAGTTCCTTTGTAGACGTCCCTCTCCCTGGCGGCGCGCCTCTCAGTCCGTACGCTCCACGCTCTCCCCTTGGCCATCGCATGCCCCTTGCCGTTGACGTACAGCGTCTGCGCTGACTGGATAACCACGTGACCGGCGTAGCTGCTGGTGGGTTTTTCGACGACGCTGTACGGCCGGTACGAGGCGCTTATCACGTCACCGGGCCTGATGGGCTGGTAATACTCCCACTCGCTGCCGCCGTAGAAGGTGTGGACACCAGGCAAGCCGCCCATGTTGGCCGCCGTGGTGGAGCGTATGGTCCACAGGTACATGGGGAAGGCGACCATGGCGCCGTAGTGTGTGGAGCGGCCGTAGTCCGGGTCGACGTACAACGGGTTGCGCTCTCCCAGGCCCATTCCGAACGTCCTGATGGAGTCGGCGGAAATCTCTCCCACGTGGCGAACGCCGTGGTAATAGACCCCCAACCGGCCTCGGAGCCGCTCAATGCCCTCCGGCGTTATTGTCCCGAATGAACTGCGGTCAGTCGACATGCGTTCCGTCACAAGTCCCTAGACCAATCTCTGAGTCTGTGCACATCTGATGAGGTTGTGCATCAAGTGCGTAAAACAGCAATCCAAACGATACAGAGGGCCATTTCCTTTGTCAAACCTGAAGGACCGTACTCTAATGACAGGCCCCTAAGAGAATCCGTAAACGAATATGGTTTTCACGCCTGACGGCGCCTTGCAGAGGTCTCCCCATCTCTATAAAATCGCCCGCATTGGGTCGCAGTCGGGAGGGGCGGGGATGCGAATCGCCAGGTTCAAAAAGGGGAGGCTGACCGCCTACGGTGTGGTGGAAGGCGATGAAATCCTCGAAATCCGGGGAAGCATCTACAACAAGTTCCGCGTCACCGACAACCACTTCAACCTGGCGGACGTGAAGCTCCTCTCCCCCACCAATCCCCAGCAGATATGGTGCCCCGGCCCCAACTTCTCACACGACAACGGTGACTACGACCCTGAACTCAAGCCTTCCGGCAGCCCCGAGCCCTGGCAAAAGGGGCGCAACTCCCTCATCGGACCCAACGAATACATCGTGCTTCCCAAGGACTCCGCGGGAGAGGTCCATGTAGAAGGGGAAGCGGTGGCCGTGATAAGCAAGCCCTGCCGCCGCATCAGCAAAGAAAAAGCGCTGCGTTATGTGTTGGGATACACGTGCGGCAACGACGTCAGCGAACGACAGTGGCAGTGGGACGACCGCCACCTATGGCGGGCAAAAGGCGCCGACACTTTTGCCCCCGTTGGGCCGTGGATAGAGACCGAAGCGTCGCCATTGGACTTGAGAGTAAAAGTGAAGGTCAACGGCGAAGACGTCCAAAGCTCGTGCACCTCCGACATGGTCCACGACTTCGCGTCCATCATCAGCTACATCAGCCAGCAAGTCACGCTCCAGCCGGGAGACCTGGTATTCTCAGGCTCTCGCGGTGACCACGCGCCCATAAAAGCCGATGACGTGGTCGAGGTCTCCATTGGCGGAATCGGCACGCTGAAAAACACCGTCCGCATGGAGGACTGATTCCGGCCAGACAAGACCTGAAACAAGAACATGGGCGCCTCGTCTGAGGCGCCCATGTTTGTTAGCAGTAAACGGCGGTGTGTCAGCCGAATCAGGTCTAGCTGATGCCGTATGTCCGGGCTGCGTTGTCCCAGACTATCTTCTGCTTCTCCTCATCGGTGCATCCCGCGAGCACCTCTTCGGCGACCTTCCGAGACATGGGGAAGGTGCCCTCGTCGTGCGGGTAGTCAGCCCCGAACTGGATGTTGTCCACACCGATGATGTCCCTGAGCCTCATGGTGTAGGGGTCCTGTTGGAAACCCACGAAACAGTTGGTCTTCCAGAAGTCGCTGGGCATTGCGTCGTTCTTGAACCGGACCGGGCACATGGTGAGCCTGTCGGTGTAGGTGTAGTCGATGCGCTCCAGGAAGTGGGGTATCCACGACACCTCATGCTCGATAATCCCAACCTGAAGCCCCGGATAGCGCTCGAACACTCCGGCGAAGATCATGTCCCCTAGTGAGTTCCTGGGCCAGAAGTCCACGTTGCTGAGCCAGGACGGAGTCAGTTTGCTGAAGTCCATGAACTCGTTTTCGGGTCCGGGCCTGTTGCAGCCGATGTGGAATGAAATCGGCATCCGGAGGTCCTGGCAGGCGGCCCAGAACGGCTCGTACATCTCATGGTTGTACCTCATGCCGGGACTTGGCCACACGGGAACCAACGCTCCCACCATTCCCATCTTCTTGCACCGCTCCAGCTCCTCAATCGCCTTGTCGGGCAACTCCGGGTTTATCAGGGCGATACCGTAGAGCCTGTCGGGGTGGGCCGCGCAGTACTCTGAAAGCCAATCGTTGTAGACCTTGTGCAGCTCGTGCAGGAACTCCCGGTCCTCGATCCTGTAAAGGTGGAGTCCCAGGGTAGAGTAGTGAATTGCCTTGTCGATGCCGTCTATGTCCAGGTCCTTGACCCTTTCGTCGGGGTCGTAGGCGCCCGGACGGAGATGCTCTTCACGGGTGCGGGTGCGCCCAATCTCAGCGCGAACTTCAGGGTCATCCTCGTAGCGCCTTCCTGGATGAGTGCCGGGCGACAGAGGCACCAGCGGGAAGTCACCGTAGTACCACATGTCCAGGTCGTCAAGGCTCCTCAGCCGGGGCGCCCTGTCCTGGAGGTTTTTGGGCAGCCTCGTGACCCACAGGTCCGATCGTTCGAACGTGTGGTCATCGGCTGACAGAATCTTATATCCTTCAAGTCCTTGAGCCATTTCCTTCCTCCTGTCTCAAAGCTTCCTGTTCATCTGAGAACACACCTTGCGTGTTCCGTAACCGATATTACATTTTACTCCGGTTTGACCCCAAGCGGAAGGCAGCCTACTTGCCTTCCATCGCTTGCGGAGGTTTACGCCACGTACCGCAGCGTGGCTTCCGTCATGATTTGCGCGGCGATGGGAAGGGAGTCCTCGTCTATGTCGAATTGAGCGCTGTGGTGAGGGGCAGTGATTCCCTTGGCGGCGTTGCCGCAGCCGACCAGGAAGAAGCAACCGGGAGCCTGCCTCAAGAACAAAGTCACGTCCTCGCCCAATTGCAGTGGAGTTATGGTCACGACGTTCTCAGTTCCAACCACCGTCTGGGCCACCTCTGTCACCAGCTTGGAAACCTCTTCGTCGTTGACCACCGGCGGCACGCCTACGATGTGCGTGAACTCACAGTCGCCTCTCATGGCCTGGGCCACCTGGGAGGATATTTCCTCTATTCGCTTTAGTATGTAGTCCCTGACCGAGTCGTCCAGGGTCCTTACCGTTCCAGCCAGCTCCACCGTGTCTGACACCACGTTGAATGCCGTGCCTCCCTGTATCGTGCCAAAGCCCAGCACCCCGGTCTGGGTGGGAGCTATCTCGCGACTGAGAATGGTCTGGAGGGCCGTGATGACGTGGGCGGAGATAAGGATGGGGTCCACGGAGAGGTGGGGCATGCCGCCGTGGCCGCCTTTCCCTTTGATTGTCAACTGTATTCCATCGGCGCTGGAGAATATGGGCCCCGGCTGGGCTGTCACCTGGCCCACCGGCAGCCCGCTCCATAGATGGAAGCTGAGGGTCCGGTCCACTTTGGGGTCCCTCATGGCCCCATCGTCAATCATCTTCTGGGCGCCGCTGGCTATCTCCTCCGCCGGTTGAAAGGCCAGCTTCACATTACCCTTGAGAGCATCCCGGCGCCGGCTGAGCAGGTCGGCCACCGCCAGTCCCACTGCCATGTGCCCGTCGTGGCCACAGGCGTGCATCCGGCCTTCCACTTGCGATGAGTAAGGGCGGTCCATGGGCTCCTGGACCGGCAGAGCGTCCATGTCCACTCGAATAAGGACTGTGGGGCCGGTTCCTGAACCACTCAATTGACCCAGTACGCCGGTCTCTCCCACTCCGGTGCGCACCTGCCAGCCAAGGCCGTCCAGCCTCTCAGCAACCACCCCGGCAGTGCGGTGTTCCTGGAAGGCTAGCTCCGGGTGCCGGTGGAAGTCCCTGCGGTCTTCAACCAGCCGGTCTCGGATGCTCTCCACGTCGCCAGGTTTTAAGTTGGACATTGCATACCTCTGGAAGCTGGGAGGATTTTACCACAGCGCCAAAATCTTGCGGGGCCAAATGGGGCGTAATATACTCTCCACTAGTCATTGATAACCAGGGGTTGACTTGGAAGAATTGCGCTTATTCCCGCTGAACACAATCCTGTTTCCGGGCATGCCATTGCCTCTGCGCATCTTTGAGGAGCGATACAAGCTCATGATTGGGGAATGCCTGGACAAGGAAGAGCCTTTTGGCGTGGTGTTGATTAAGGAAGGGCCGGAGGTTGGAGGCCCCGCCGCCGTCTACAGCGTGGGCGTCACAGCCCGCATCGACGAGGTGGAGCATTACGAAGAAGGCCGCATGAGCATCTCCACGATGGGTGAGAAACGCTTTCGAATTGTCGAGATCATCCAGGACGTCCCTTACATGAAGGGAAGCGTCGAATATATGCCGGAAGACCCAGGGCCGGATGAAGAAGACCATTACCCGCAGGCAGCGGAGATGTTCGGAGCTTATATCAGGCTTTTGGGAAGCCTCGGTGGAGGCTGGTTGGTCGAAGTCGAAATCCCTGAAGAACCGATGTCCCTGAGCTACACCATCGCCCACTACCTGGACCTTCCCCGCATCGCGAAGCAACGGCTCCTGGAAATACCCACTCCCGGAGAGCGACTGAAGTACGAGATACCCCTGCTGGAAGGCGCCACAGAGCGTCTACGCGAAGCGGTGGAGAGGCGCAACCCCTACCAGGGCCCCCGCCTCAACTAGGGGCGGGACGCTTATCTGCCTCACCAGGCGCCAACTGTGTCCGTCACTCCCCGTTTCTTCTCGCTGACAAGGAGCATTCCATGATCTCCCGAATCGCAACCCAGGCAGTCTATGTAGAAGACCAGCCGTCCGCCGTACGGTTCTGGGTTGATCGGGTTGGCTTCGAGCAGCGGGTTGAACTCGACATGGGGCCGAACGCCAAGTGGATTGAGGTTGGTCCACCGGGGGCCGAGTCAAACCTGGTCATCTATCCCAAGACGATGATGCAGGACTGGTCAGAGCGCAAGCCGTCCATAGTGTTCGAATGTGGCGACATCCACGCAACCTACAGCGATATGGCGGCCCGTGGAGTAGAGTTCAGTCAAGAACCGAAAGAGATGCCCTGGGGTCCATTTGCAATCTTCAACGATGAGGACGGCAACTGGTACGGGCTAAGGCAGTCCCAATAGACCGTCGGATAGCATTTTGGATGGGTTAGTGGAGCAAGTCGGCTGCGGCGAATTAGTAGTTCCGACTGTCTCGTGCTAACGCCAAACCCGAGAGGCCCCGCCTTGGGGCACCATGCCTGAGAAGAGTTCCGGGTGAATTATCTCCGCCAGTATCTCCAGCCCGTTGACCAGGCGCGGCCCGGAGCGGTTGAAATAGGCGCTGCCGTCCACCGCAAACACCCGACCGTCACGTACGGCCGGAATCGAGTCCCAACCCGGCCTCTCCTTTAACTTGGGCGCTTCCTTCAATGTGTGCGGCAAGTCAAAACCGCAGGGGCAGAGCATGATGACATCCGGCTGCTGCTCCACAACCTTTTCCCATGCAATGGTGAAGGTTGGCTTGTCCTTGTCTCCCAGGCAGTCCTCGCCTCCGGCCATTTCCACCATCTGGGGCACCCAGTGGCCGGCCACCATGACAGGGTCGAACCATTCGATGCAGGCAACTTTCGGACGACGGTCGGCGAGCGCCGCTATACTCTTGACACGCTGGACCCTTCGGTCCAACGACTCCACGTACTGCTCCGCAGTCGCTTCCACTCCCGCTGCCCGTCCCACCGTGCGGATGTTGCTGAAGACGTCCTCTATGCAAGTCGGATCGAGCGAGATGATTCGGGGCTGGTTTTCCAGTTTCTTCGTTGCGTCGGCAACCTGCCGCGCGGTAATCGCTCACTCCGCGCATAACTCCTGGCTGAGGAGGAGGTCGGGCTGTATCTCCATGATGGCTTCTTCGTCAATGTCGTAGATGCCCTTTTCTTCCCGGAGCCTCTCGGCCACGATGGCGTGGATTTCACTGCTGGTGTAGTCGCCGTCCTGAAAGATGCTGGAGACTATCTGTCTGACCTGTTGGGCCTGAGGAGGATAGTCGCATTCGTGGGAGACGCCGTAGAGGCTGCCCCCCAGCCCAAGGGCGTAGACCATCTCCGTGGCGCTGGGAAGGAATGAGCAGATTCGCATAATCGCCCTCTCTTACGTTATCTGATAGCCCTTTGGAGCGTACGCCGCCAGATTGGGGTCTCCGGGAAGGAATCCTCCTGCTCCTTGACTGCCGACGAATTCTCCCTTCTCCATCACGACCCGGCCCCGCTGCATGGTAAGCTCCGGCATTCCCATAAGCTCGAACCCGTCGAAGGCGGAGTGGTCGGTGTTCCCGTGCTGGCCGTCCACCGTATGCTCCTTGGCCGGGTCCCAAATCACAAGGTCGGCGTCGGAACCGGGTTGAAGCGTCCCTTTCTTTGGGTACAGGCCGAATATCTTGGCCGGGTTCTCACAGAAGACCTGCACCATCCTTGGGAGGCTAATGCGCCCCGTGTTCACGCCAAGGGTCCACACCACCGGCATCATGAATTCAATCGTATTCAGCCCATGGGGGGCGTCGAATATGTTGTCGCCGCCCACCGTCTTCTGTGCGACGGTGCGGCCTCCGGAGTCGCTGGCGACCACGTTTATCGTTCCGTCGGCCAACGCCTGCCACAGAGCTTCCTGGTCAGGACTCTTCCTCAGAGGTGGCCCAACTTTAGCCAGCGGCCCCCGGCGGGACATTTCGTCGTCAGTAAGCGCAAGATAGTGGGGACAGGTCTCGGTGAAAAGCTGGAGACCCCGGCCTCTGAATTCATGCACCAGCGGGATAGACTCCTTGGTACTAAGGTGCACGGAGTAGAGGGGTGAGCCCGCCACTTGAGAAAAAGTGGAGGCGCGGTACAGCCCTTCCGCCTCCAGGATGTTGGGCTGAGATGGGGGATAGTATTCAGGGCCAATCTTTCCGTGCCCAATATGGTCGTCCACCAGATAATCGATGCAGCAGGCGTTCTCGCAGTGGACCATGGGCAGACCGCCCTCGCTGGCCGCCAGGTCCATGGTTTTGAGCATTCCGTCCTCGGTTATCGCCATGCCACGTCGCTTGTAGGCCAGGAACATCTTGAAAGAGATGACCCCCAGCTTCATTAGCTCCGGGATAGACTTGCCCAGGATGTCTTCGTCGGCGGCTGTGTAGGTGCCGTGGACGGAGAAGTCCAGGTGGGAGATGCGTTCTCCTTCGTCTATGAACCCTTTGACAAGGTCGGTGGTGTACCCGTTAAAGCCCCAGCCGGCGACGTTGCCCACGAATGCGATGACTGTGGTCACGCCGCCGTAGGCTGCGGTGACGGTGTAGGCGTCCATTTTGTCGGAATAGACGGGATGGCAATGGGCGTCGACGGAGCCGGGCAAAACATAGCGGCCAGCGGCGTCTATTGTCCGGGAGACCCCTACCCCAGACAGGTCGGGGCCGACCTGAGCGATACGCTCTCCCGAAACCAGTACATCGCCCCGGGAAATCCCCTGGCCTGAAACCAGAATCCCGCCCTTTACCAGTACGTCTCCTCTTGGGGACGCCATGGGCCAGGCTACTCTTCAGAGACTACCGGGTTGGACAAGACGCCGATACCTGGCACGTCGATTTCCACTGTGTCCCCGTGGTTAAGTCCTGCCGGTTTGCCCGACGTGCCCATGAATATCATGTCGCCGGGCTCCAGGGTCATCCTGCGGGATGTCCACTCGATGATGGTGGGCAGGTCGAACACCATCCCGGACGTGCTCTCGGCCTGCACTTCGGCGCCGTTGATGCGGGCGGTGAGCATGGCGTCGAAGGGGTCGATTTCGTCAGATATGAACGGCCCCACGGGAGAGAAGGTGTCGGAGGACTTAGCCCTCCACCATTGGCCGTCTCCCCTTTGCCACTCACGGGCGCTCACGTCGTTGCCGCAGGAGTAGCCCAGCACGTAGTCAAGAGCTTCTTCCTTGGGAACGTTCCGCGCCCGCTTGCCGATGATCACCACCAGCTCGCCTTCCTCTTCCACCGTCTCGGCGTCCCTGGGCCGGATGATGGGGTCGCCGTGGGCCGCAAGAGACGACGGGGTCTTGAGGAATATAAGGGGCTGCGTCGGCGTGGGCCTGTCTCCCAGATGGCTGTAGTAGTTGAGACCCACCGCCAGAATCTTGGACGGGGCCGTAGGAGTAAGCAGCTTCACCTCTGCCAACGTGTGGGTGTGGTCGGTGACCTCATAGGACTCGTAGGGCGGGGCGGTTAGCTGGCGGACGATGTCGCCGTCCACTACGCCGTAGGCTACTTCTCCGTGGGCCAGGTAACGTGCAAACTTCATGGCTTCCTCCTAAGGCTCGTAAGATTGGTTTCTTTAGGTGGTTCTTCTAAGGGGTCTGCAACACCAGCTTGCCGAAAAAGTCGCGGCTCTCCATGGTTCGATAAGCTTCCGTCGCATCTTCCAGGGGAAAGGTCTTGCCAACGACACCCCGGATGCCTCCCGTTCTTATTACCCTCATCATGTCGCCAAAGCTACGCTTACTGCGTCCGCCGCTGCCTAGCAGTGACAAGGGCGTGCCGCTTAGCTGGGAAAGGTTCAAGGAGTAGTTTGCCCCGGAGTGGGTCCCGGTGATAACCAGGCGTCCCCCCGGCTTGATGCAAGCCAGGCTCTCGTCCCATACCTCGGCACCCACGCTGTCGAAAACAAAGTCCACACCCTGGCCGTCGGTGAATTCTTTCACCACCTGGCTGAAGTTGGGAGTTGTGTTGTAGTTGATGCCCAAGTCGGCGCCCATTTCCCTGGCTTTGTCCAGCTTCCAGTCGCTGCCAGCAGTGGTGATGACACGGGCGCCTACGTGCTTTGCGATGGCTATGGCCGTGGAGCCGACACCGCTGCCTGCGGCGTGAATGAGTATGTCGTCCCAAGGCTGTAGCTTGCCCCTCTCGATGAGGCAATGCCACGAAGTATGGGTCGCAACTGGGAAAGCTGCCGCCTCGTCAAACCCCATCCAATCAGGGATGACGTGGGCGTTGACGGCCGGTACAACGCAGTATTGGGCATGGCCTCCGTCGATGTCGGACCCCAAACGCATTTGTTTCGGGCAATACTGGTCGACGCCAGCGCGGCAGCGGTCACAGGTGTAGCACTTGACCCGGTTGTCGATAAGGACCCGGTCGCCCTCCTTGAGCCAGTCCACGGTGGGGCTGACCTGGGCCACTTCTCCGGCCATGTCCAGGCCGAAAATCCTGGGCAGGCTCCGGGTATTGGTCCTGCCGCTGATTATGTAAAGGTCTGCGTGGTTGAGGGCCGACGCCCGTACCCTTATGACGACCTCACCCGGTCCGGCTTCGGGGTCCGGCCGGTCTCCGTACTTCACATTGCTCAGGTCGCCCGTCTGATCGAGATAGATGGCTTTCAAGGCTGGCGCGCTCCCAATTGCCCCGGACGCCCTAAAGTCAGCGTCCGCCCGTATCTTACCCCAGGCGCCAAAGCCCGTCAAAGGAGATGCTGGGCCAAACGCAAATCCACATCGTCGAATGTACAGTACATGCCATTAAAGGCGTTATATAATTCCCGCATCCCGGCTATAATCGACACGCCATTGAACAGTTCATAGAAATTCCGATGCCATTCCTTCATCCTAGTCCTCTAGCCATGCGATTAGTACGTTACGTCATAGCGTTCGGGGCTTTGGCGATGGCGGTTGTGTCAGTCCTCGCCTGCTCGTCTCAACCCGGTGACACTGCAGTCCCGTCAGATCCGACGGTGCGCTCCGGCCAGCAGGTCTTCGCTTCCATCTGCGCCGCTTGCCACGGAGTCGGAGGGGAAGGTCAGGAGGACTGGCACGTCCCAAAGGAAGACGGAACTCTGCCAGCTCCCCCCCTCAACGGCGACGGCCATACCTGGCATCACGGCGACGGGCTGCTGTACCAAATCGTCAGCCAGGGAGGTAAATCCCTAGAGAGCCCGAACGTCCCCAACTTCAAAAGCGCCATGCCTGCCTTTGGAGACCTTCTTAGCCACGAAGAAATCATCGCCGTCCTGACCTATGTCAAAAGCCTCTGGGAAGACAAGACCAAAAGGGGCATTTCCATCGTGGAGTCCCAGGGCCGGGCAAGCGAATTAGACCCGTTCCCGGTGGCGCGCAACTAAACGTCTACACCGACACCATACAGGAATTCCTCAAGTCTAGTTCCCCGATTCGTTGATATGGCCCGGTGGCTTGGCGGCAAGCTGTACCCCACCCGGTCCGATTCTTGCTGCTGCCCAACCAGTTGTTTCCGCGAAACGGCCAACAACAATATCACACTTGAAATCCTATAGTTCCCGATAGTAATCCCGTACCTTTGTGGACATGAGCCGTCTACGCTCCTGGAGGAAATCGTCGTAGCCTTCAACCCCTACGGTATCCATCCCTGCCGGGATGCAGTGCGCCGTTAAGTTCTCCTGCAACTGGTCAGAGTCCGTAATCCCTCCATAGACGGGGGCGTTGCTTTTGCACTGTTTCCACAACTCTGAGAAGTACTTTGACGGCGGGCTGTCACTAATAGCAATGTTTATTTCACTCTGCATTACCACATAATTCGCGATCTGATTGTATCGACCACGTTGGAATCCTTTCTTCATCAAATAGTTTCGCGGGAACACATGATGTATATGTGACTGGCCTTGAAGAAGATTCTGTACGGTCAGATCCCGTGAAAGGAAACCTTTATCGTTTCCCTTCACTTGACTCGCGAGGAATACGTTAAAATATGGGCTGCTGGCAACGGACGTGTCCATTTGTTGAGGCAGGCCCACATCCCAGAATGCATCGGATAGTTCAGCCCGTTCGATTGTATCGAGATAAGCCGATGCCCCTTGATTATCGATGTTTCCAACATCTACACCGAAGGTCGTTTCCGGCGCACCAGTGTATCTACCCGTTAGAACTGACATCACAAACCATCGGCGCACTAGCGCCTCAATGCGCTCTGCCGATTCACCCTGCCTACGTAATATCAAGTAGAGTATATACCCGAAGTTTACGGTGTTCTGGGACCTGATAAGTGAGGAATCCACGAATCCTGCAGAGCGCAGGATCATAATGAACTTTTTGAAATTAGTCTCGTTCATGTACCGCAGTATTCCGTCGCTAAGCTTGTGGAAGGACTCTTCGGCAATGGCTTCCTCGTATGTGCGTGTCACGAAATTACGACCTGAGAGAAGAGCAACTAAATCCTCTAAGCGCCCTCTCTTGAACTGTGACGTAAAGACGACCCTGAGCATGTCGGTATATGAAGGGTCATAGAGGTCGTCCTTCTCCTCCTTCATCCATTTCATGGCCCGAAAGTAGTCCGTTGCGGCAAAGGCGTCGTCGTTTGCCAAGTCATTGTATGCTTCCGGAGCTACGGCGAGGTGGCAGAAGTAGTCGATGCATTTTCGTAAGAGGTGCCCACCGTGCTGTTCACTGGCAGCCATCTTGGACATAACGAAGTCCGCGGCGTTCAGCGTGACACCCTGGGAGTTGATTCGAACGAAAATGTCGGCGACCGTCTCCACATCAAGGTCAGCGTTCAGGTCAATCAGGCCTAGAGAGTTGTGCTGGATGCCATCAAGCTGTTTCAAACTTTCATCTATCTTGCGTTTTTCGGCGTTCGGGTTCGCTTCACAGTACTCCTCGAGTAGTTGGAGCATCCAGGCATCTGGGGCGAATACCTTGGCGATATCAGAAATCCATTCTGGGTCGCGGAGAATCGCAGCGTTGACCACCTCAAAGCGTTCCTCACCGGGATGAAAGGCTATAGATATCCTCCTTCGCTTATAGTCTCTGTCGACAACCGGTTCACCAAGCAACGCGGCTAGGAGGGCCGTCACGCGTTGCTGGCCGTCAATCAGGACGCGCTTTCCGCTGGACTGAGTGCCGTCTTTTAAGCGTACGTCCGGGTTTTGCCATGCGATGAGATACCCAACAGGATAACCTCTATAAAGAGAATCTATAAAATCACGCACCTTGGCAGCGTTCCACACAAAGGGGCGTTGTATCTCAGGAATGGCAATCTGCTCGGACTTGATCCAAGTTAATAGAGTTTGAATGGGGTACTGATTAACTGAGTAACGCTGAACAGGCATCCCGATTCCTCCTACGGACATTTAGCACTGTCATTAGACTTGTGGGTACACTGTCTTCCGCATCCATCCGATTCAAAGAGTCGTTTCCAGCCGCCACCTATCTCCACTGACTAGTTCAGGATGCGGAGCCCTGTATACGCTTAGGTCTGATGACCCCAGGATTCTCGAGTAAGCAGAACAGATGGGCTGGACTGCCTTCGATTTCTTTTGTTCGTCATCAGGTTCAATCGGAGTGCCTAGGTCGACGGACTCGGTCTAGTTTATAATATGTGTCCGTCTGCTGCATCTGATAATGCATTATGACCCAGGACTCAGTTTGATATTCATACGTTCCTCAATTACTTTGTAGTCATGGCTAAACGACTTCAATTCTTCCTAAATGATGATGAATATGCGGAGATGCAAGCCGCCGCTCGGAGCCAGCAGATGAGTGTTGCTGAGTGGATCCGGCATACATTGCTCACGGCTATGGAGGACCAGGCAAGAACAGTCGACGCCAAACTGAAAGCCATCGCCGAGGCATCAAGCCACCAGTTTCCAACGGCTGATATAGACCTCATGCTCTGTGAGATTGAGACCGGACAGCGACCGACACAGTCCCCGCCTACCCAAACCTCAACGAGTTCCCTTTAATACCACGCCCCTTGCCCGCCTCGAACAGTCACACTACACTTCCATCCAACCCGGACCAGCTTGATAAGGAGTGTTGATATGAGCCTTCCGGTTTTCGACGTTACAGGCAAGAAGGTGCTGTGTGTAGGGGCAGGGCGTGGCATAGGCAAGGGCATTGCGCTGGCGTTTGGGGAGGCTGGGGCGGACGTGGCTGTCACCGGCCTCACTCCGGTAGGAGCCAACGCCGTAGCCGAGGAAATCCGAGGGATGGGGCGGCAAGGGTTGGCATTCCACGGCGACGCCACCAAGGCCGCAGACATGGACCAACTGGCCGAGCAGGTGTTGTCCGCGTTCGGGCATTTGGACGTGCTGGTCAACTGCGTAGGGGACGCCATTCAGGCTCCGGTGGCCCCGCTGCCCGACGGAGGCCCGCCCGCAATGTCGGAGGAGGACTGGCATCGCATCGTCGATCTAAACCTGACCGAGGCGTTCCAGGGCTGCCGCGCCTTCGGCCCCCACTTCCTGGAAAGGCGGCAGGGTTCGGTGATAAACATCTCCGGCTGGGCTTCGTTCCGCGGCATGGCCCGGCGGTCCGCCTACGACGCAGCCAAAGCCGGACTCATGCGCTTCACCGAGTGTATCGCCCAGGAATGGGCTCCCTACAACATCCGGGTCAACGCCATCGCTCCAGGCCGCTTCCCGGACAAGGACCAGCTATCTGATGAAGCCTACCAACAACGGCAGGAACAAGCGAAAGAAACTGTGCTGCTGGGCCGGCTGGGTGAACTGAAGGAAGTGGGATACCTGGCCGTATACCTGGCGTCCCCCGCCGGAGACTACGTGACAGGCCAGACTTGGGCCATAGACGGCGGCATCAGTATCATGTCGCCTTAAGGACGGTCGAGGTGGGAACCCTCCTGATGCGGGCTGTCCTCTAGCTCAGAGAGACGGCTCCAGATCGAACCCTATAACCCTCTCGCACCAGCGAGCCACTGCCAGCAGATTCGCCTCACCGAAACGTGTTCCGGCGAGTTGGACTCCCAGGGGAAGCCCTGACTCACTGAGTCCCGTAGGCAGGGTGACAGTGGGCAGACCAGCCGAGGTCCAGGGTCGCTGGAACACCGGGTCTCCGGTAGTGTTAAGGTCCCGTGGGGCGGGCGTCGGAGTGGACGGCATTATCAGGGCGTCGTAGCGTCCTGCCAGTGCATTCAAGTCTACGCTCAGACGCCTCCTGTGCCGCTGGGCCTGAACATAGTGGACCGCGGGGACAAGCATCCCCGTCTCTATGTTGGCCCTGAGCTTGGGGCCGAAGTCGTCGGCCCGGACCTTGTAATTGGCCTCGTGGTATGCCGCGCACTCCACGTTCATCACGATGTGATGGATTGGGTAACAGGTCTCGAAGCTCTCGGGAAGCTCGACTTCCTCTACTATGGCTCCGGCGGTTTCAAGGGCATGGACCACTGACTCGGTGTGCTCGTGCACTTCCGGATAGCACACCTCCATGAAAAACTCCCGAAGCAGTCCCAGCCGGGGCCTGTTCGGGGACGCCTCCAGACTCCCGACGTAGTCCTCCACGGGCGCCGTGGACGAGCCTGGGTCCACCGGGTCGTGGCCGCTCATGGCCTGTAACAGGAGCGCCGAGTCTTCCACTGACCGCACAATGATGCCCACGGTGTCCAGAGACCAGCTCACCGGAAATACTCCGTGGCGGCTGATGCGTCCATAGGACGGCTTGAGGCCCACAACTCCGTTATAGGCTGCCGGACGGCAGGTCGAGCCGCCCGTTTGGGAACCCAGAGCTCCGGCGCACATTCGAGCGGCCACGGCCGCCGCCGAGCCACTGCTGGAGCCGCCCGGTGTGTGTTCCAGGTCCCACGGGTTGTGAGTGTGTGAGGGGTCCGATGTGGCGAACTCCGTCGTCACCGTCTTTCCCAGCACCACCATACCCGCTTCTCGGAGCTTGGCGACACAGGTGGCGTCATATGATGGAACAAAGTCCTGGTGTATGGGGGAACAGGCAGTGGTCTTAAGGTCTTTGGTGTAGAAGATGTCCTTCAACCCGACGGGGACTCCATGCAAAGGACCCCTGGGGCCGGAGCTTTCCAGCTCCCTGTCCAGGTCTGTGGCTGCGCCCAAAGCTCCTTCACGATCGATGGTCACCCAGGCTTGCAACCGGGGCTCCAGCCGGTCGATTTGTCCCAGCAGAGCCTCCACAATCCCGGTGGAGGTTACGGCGCCTTCACGTATGGCTCGGCCCGACTCGGACAGGCCCAGGCGGTGGAATTCTGTCATATCCTCTGCCTCTCTAAGACCTCTTCCCACTTGAGGGGGAAGATTGAGATGGGGGGTGAACAGGTCTGTGTTAGGTCGCAGCCGACGGGTTATGCAAAGGTCTCCCTCCGTCGGGAAGGTTGCAGACAAACACTCTTCACAAGAAGAAGGCAGGCTCTTGTTCGGCGCCGGGCGGATGTTCCATGACGGCGTTTACGCTGTCGGCCATGTCAACCAAAGCGGTGTCCAGAACTTCGGCCCTCTCCTTCCCAAGCAACCTCTCCGCCACCCAGCGAAGCTCTTCGGTCAGGGTTTCAAGGGAAGTCTGTGCCACAGCCAGTCCTTACTCAGGAGTCTCCTCGATGACGATGCTCTCGATTATCACGTCGTCGACGGGCTTGTCGCGGGCTCCTGTGGCCGCTTCTGATATCGCCACCACCACGTCCTGACCTTCGGTCACCTCTCCAAAGATGGTGTGTTTCCCGGTGAGCCAGGGAGTGGGCACGGTGGTTATGAAGAACTGGGAGCCGTTGGTGTTCGGTCCGGCGTTGGCCATGGCCAGCAGCCCGGGTTTGTCAAAGGACAGACCAGAGACGATCTCGTCCTGGAACTGGTAGCCTGGTCCACCCGTGCCGGTGCCGGTGGGGTCGCCCCCCTGAATCATAAAGTCCTTGATAACTCTGTGGAATATGACGCCATTGTAGAAGCCGTCGTTGGACAGCTTGACGAAGTTTCCTACGGTGACGGGAGTCTGGTCATCGAATAGTTCGACTACTATGGCGCCTTTGTTAGTGTTTATCGTGGCTGTCACTATGATGTTCCTACTTTCTTCAGATTGGGAAACCGGAGTCTCAGTGGGCTTGGGTATGGGCGTAGTCGTGGGTTTGGGTGTCGGCGCCGTAGTCGGCGTGAAGGTCGGGTCTTCGCCCCCGCAGGCCGAAACTGCGACAACTCCGACCAGCGCTGCAATCACCAACGCAGCAGCTGAAAATTTCGAGGCAACGGATTTCACGGCTGCTAATTATATAGTAGTGTAACGCCAACGTCACTACGGACCCTTAGCATGCGAAAGAGGGGGCATCGCCAGCAGTTCTGAGACAGGGATTGACCACCGTTTGGCCCACGTCTACACTGCAAGCCTGGCACGGGGTGAAAGGAGCGGTATGGACTGCCCGCGTTGCGACGTCGAGTTGACTGTGGAAAAACACAAAGGTCTCGAAGTGGACAGGTGTCCCAAATGTGACGGGATGTGGCTTGAGCATCACGAACTGGGCGAGCTGGAAGACAGTGTCGCCGACGACATCCCCAAGGGCAGCCTGATGACCTGGTCATACGGCTCCGACCTTCTCTGCCCCCACTGCAAGGACCACCTGAAATGGTTCAGGTACAGATACTACGACGTGGAAATGGACTACTGCGAGAAGGAACACGGCTTCTGGCTGGACAAAGGCGAGGACAAGAAGGTCCTGGAAGTGATGGACAAGCGAAACAAGGACCTCAAGAGGTCAGCCAGCGCTGAGCAGAACTGGGAGAAGTTCCTGGCGGGGGTCAACTCCAAGGGTTTTTTCGACAGGGTCAAGGACCTGTTCCGTAGATAGGCATTCTCAACAATTCAGGAGCGAATCATGGCAGAGCAGCGAGCAAAAGTCGTCTTCCAAGCGATTCCGGCATACAAGTCACGGGCGGAAACTATGGCCCGGGCAGCTCCGCCGGAAATCAACTTCGTCGTCGTGGACGCGACTCTACCCGAGGACGAACAAATCAGGCAGTGCGCAGGCGCCGCGGCTCTCATCATTACACCAAACACTTTCTCCCTGAACATCCTGAGGGGATGCCCCTCAGTCAAGCTGGTGCAGACCATCAGCGCCGGCTACGACCGGATAGACGTGAAAGCGGCCGGCGAGATGGGCGTGCTGGTGGCCAACAACGGCGGCGCCAACGCCATATCCGTGGCCGAACACGCCCTGACGCTAATGATGTCCGTGGGACGACACACCATGACCCACTGGCACAACACCGTAAAGGAAGGGAAGTGGCGGGTGAGCATCGATGGTCCGATAACCGAACTTACCGGCAAGACCGTGGGCATCGTCGGGCTCGGACACATCGGCAAGCAGGTCGCCAAGCGTCTCACCGCATTCGACACCGAGACCATCTACAACGACATCGCTTCCATTCCTCCTGAGACGGAGCGGGAGTTGAAGGTGCGGCCTGTCGACTTCGACCAACTGCTAAGAGATTCGGACATAGTGAGCGTCCATGTGCCGTTGAACCGGCAGACAAGGGGCATGATAAGCACAAGGGAGCTGGGCCTGATGAAGCCCACCGCCTATCTAATCAACACTTGCCGCGGCCCGGTGGTGGACGAGGCCGCTCTGTACGAGGCTCTTACCACCGGAGTCATCACCGCCGCCGGACTGGACGTCCTGGAAGAGGAGCCTACGCCGGTCGACAACCCGCTGTTCGGTTTGGACAACGTGGTCGTGACCCCCCATATGGCGGGCAATACAGCGGAGAGCGAAGTGCGCGCCACCGCTTTCGCTATGGAGAACATCCAACGGATGTTGTCAGGCCAGGAACCTGAGTCCCTGGTTACACCCGAAGACTAGTCCTGGGCCTGAGGGTGTTCCAGCCGCACGGGATAGATAGGGTCGGCCTCACGCAGCTCCGGGGGCCAGACCACGACTTTCCTTCCCTGCTGCCACTGGACGATTACCACCGATCTCCCCACCTGGCGACCCGTTTCAGGCTCAATCTTGAATCGTCCATAGAAGGTCGTGAAGTCGAGCTTTGAAGCCTGGGCACGGAGAATTCCGTTGTCCAGAGAACCCGTGTCCTCCACGCACCTTTGGGCAATCATCCCCGCCGCATACGCCTGGGCCATTGCGTAGTCTCCGCCGCCGGGCAAGAACATGGAGTGTCTTGAGCCGAGGGTCTCGACCGTGGGTCCATAGTCCGGCTGGTAGACCGCCGCCGGTTCCCACTGGCTGGGACCCATGAAACCTTCCACAGCCGGGCCCAACTCCATAGCAAACTCGGCCACACCGGCTACTACGACGGCGACGGCGCCGGACTCCAATCCAGACCTTGACAGCATACGGGCCAGAGCCAGGTCGTCTTGAATCCTGCCCACTCCTATGACCGCATCCGGCTTTGAGGCCTGCAGATTTTGGAAGTCCAAAGCCGACTCGCTGAAAGGCGGAGTGTATCTTGCGTCGAAGCATACCTCGAATCCCCTGGATCGAGCGTAGTCCACAGCCCCACGCACCACCTCTCGCGGGAACGAGCCTCGGCTGGATGCTATCACCGCCAGCCTGGAGGCGGAATCGTCCGCTTCCCTGGCAATGTCTATAACCCCTTCCAGGTAGCGGCTGGCGGGCGTGAGAACACCGACGACCCACCTGTATCCTTTGGCGTAAATGTCGTCGGAGGCGCCTCCGTGGCACCAGAGGACCCGTTCGTGTTCTTCAGCTACAGAAGCAGCCGCCAAGCTCAAGGAGCTGGCGTATGGGCTGAACAGCAGGTCAACCTGGTCATCAACGATGAGTCTTCTGGTAACTTCGATCGCCGAAGCGGTGGAACTCTCGTCGTCGTACCAAACCAACTCAACCGGGCGCGCCAGTCCTGAAACGGTGAAACCTCCGTCAGAGTTGCAGTCCTCTACCCATGCCTGGGCGCCCTTGAGGGCCTGGGTTCCCTGACTGGCGAACTGCCCTGTGAGGGATGCGGGCATCCCCGCCCTGACAACGTTGTCGGCCATGAGACCGCCCCAGGACTACGGTCCGTCGATGGGTCTGAATATGCCAAAGGAGCTGGTGTAACCGTGGAGGAAAGTGGAGCCGCTCACCGGACCAATCTCTCCGTTGCAGAAGAAACCGCCAAGGGGCAACGGCCCCAGCTTGTCCCGGAACAGATTAGTGTCGTGGTCCGGCTGGCCATAGAGGTGCTCACCCCGGCCCAGGCAGGAGAACAACAACGCCCCTTCGCTGCGGCTGCCGTTGTCGTACCGCGTCAAGAGGTTCGCCAAGTCCTCCGAGGATGTGATGGCATCCCGTAGATGGAACTGGACCCTCTGACCCTCACGGAGCAATTCTCCTATGGCCATAGCGCCAGTCCGCCCGTCCATGCCGATGATGTTACGCACCAGGAAGTCGCCCTGCTGCGGGTTGTCTACAAAGTCATCCATGAGTATGCCAAGGAACAGGGAAGTCTGCATCAACTCCTGATCACGTTGCGAGGCCGACTGGAACATCTCTCTCACGACTTCCAGAGGGGGCCGTTCGTCCAGCTCTCTCAGGACGTTCTTGTCGCTCTTAGTCACCGACATAAGAGAACCAACGGGACGGCATCCCTGGGCCACGATGGTGTCCACGGCCACGTTCCCAGACAGGGCAACGCCAATGACGCCGGACCTGAACACTTCGTCGCCCAAGAACAGGGCGTTGTCACCGTGAGTGCGTCCACCGCTGGCCAACCCGCCAATCTTAACGCTGTTGGGATAGGCGTAGTCCATGCCAAGCAGCAGGTTGCCGGCTGCGAAGCTGAAGGGGTCAGCCAACAGCAGGAACTTGGGGTCGATCTCTGCCGACACTTTCAGGGCCTTTTCCCACTCATCCGGCGCCGCGTCCATGTCGGGCAGGTCCGAGTCCTCCAAGTGAAACGGAGTCATCTCCACGTCGGGCATGTTGGCGACGGTAATCGAAAGCCCGGGCCTGTGCTCCACTTCACGTCCTCCGCCTATCACTCCTCCGGCGGAGCACCCGAATATTCTGACCGAGCCCATCCTGCTCTTAATCATGTTGGAAAGTTCGTCATAGCCCATCGCGAAATGTTCGGAAACGAACACAGCCACAAGATGGACATCCAAGTCTCCCATCTGTTCCGTGACGGACTCGACGCACTGGTCCAACGCCGATTCCATATCGCTCAAGTCGGACACTGCAGACGCCAGCTTCATGCCTACCTCCATGCGAGAGGATACCCACGCGCGAGGAGGACCCTCTCCTCACGGTTCGGGCCATTATACCAAACCACCAGAGGTCAGGCGCTCATCCCTCGGACGGCAGCCGCGTCGGTTCGTTGACCCCTCAAGACTCGCCGCCTATAATTCGGGCCTGCTGACTGATCTGACTGACGGGAGGCGCCCAATGGCCCGAATACCGATAGCGACCCACGAGACCATGCCCGAGGACCAGAGGGCGACCTACGACGCCTTCGCAGAAGGCCGGGGCGGAGTGCCCCCCACCTCCCCCTTCGCGCTCCTGTGCCACATACCCGAAATGGCCAGGCGGCTGGAGGACCTACGGCAGTATCTCCGCAACGAACCCAGCCTGGCTCAGGACATCCAAGAGCTGGCGATGATCGTGACCGCCAGGGAAAACGACTGTCTCTATATCTGGAACGCCCACGCAGCCGCCGCACGGCAGGCCGGAATACGAGACGACATCGTGGACAACCTGAGGGACAAGAAGGACCTCACCAACCTGACTGCGAAGCAGACTTTGGTTGTGAACTTGGCCAGGGAGTTCTTCCGGACTCGCAAGGTCAGCCAGGAGACCTTCGAGGCGGGCATGTCCCTGTTGGGGTTGCGGGGGTTCATGACCCTGGTGAACCTGATGGGCACCTACGCGGTGCTGGCCATCAACATGAACACCTGGGACCTGGAGCTTCCGCCCAACGCCACCGAAAAACCCCTGCCGGTGTAGGTGAGCCGCGCGCCTGATCACTCCGACTTGAGCTCGGCGAGAATGCGTTTCAAGATTTGCTCGTCGTCTCGGGTCTTGGTTTCCATCGTGAAGGAAACGCTGTCCAAGAGGTCGCCGTAGCGTTCCTTTATCTTGCCTGCGATGTCCTCGTAGTCTCCCATGATGGCGAAGGTGTCCAGCATCTCGTCGCTGACCTGGCCGGGCATGTCGTCCCACTCTCCCCGCAGCGACATCTCGTGGAGCCTCTGGCCTATGTCCTGGAAGCCGTGCACCTCTAGCACCGGGAAGTAGGTGCGGGTGGAGGCGTAGAAGGATATTTGCCGTTTGACTCCCTGCCTCTTGGCGTCCACGTCGGCCTGGCTTGGGCCGGTAATGATAAAGCCCCCTCCGCTGATGCGGACGTCCTTCAGGTCTTTCCCCGCCTTCTTCGCCCCGCTTTCCACGTTGGGGACGATGAACTCGTTGAGATAGCGTTTCGAGTTGAGGCTGTGAAGCATCAGTCCATCGCACACTTCGCCGGCCACGCGGCAGTTGAAGCCGTTGACCGCTCCGATGTAGACCCTGGGGTCGGGAAACTCGCTGGGGCCCGGGCTGAAGAAGGGAGTCATCAGGGTGAAGTTGTAGAACTCGCCGTGATAGTCCAGCTTTCCGCCGTTCTGCCAGTTGTCCCAAATCGCTTTCACAGACTCCACGTATTCCTTCAATCGCTTGCCGGGAGAGCGCCAGGACTCGACGGAGAAGCGGCGCAGGTTATGGCCCTTCACCTGGGTGCCAATTCCCAACTGGAACCTGCCGTCGGAGAAGTCATGCAGGTCCCTGGAAGCATAAGCGGTGACCATAGGAGACCGTGGGAATGCTATGGCGACCCTGGTCTCCAGCGTCACCCGCTCCGTCGCGGCCGCGGCGAGCATGAGAGGCAGGAAGGGGTCATGGGCCGTCTCCGGGGACGACAGGCCATCGTATCCGATGTCCTCCGCCCACTTGGCCTCCTCGGCCACGCCCTTCATGTTTTCAGTGTGAAGCCTGTAGATAACCCTCATCTTGGCCTCCCGACCGTTGTGTGTGCTTGCTTAGGCAGGAATTTGGATGTTCGTGGCCGACTCAGTGCCTCTAGATGGCGTTGAGGCCACCGTCTACTGGGAAGTCTATGCCCGTGATGTAGGACGATTCGTCGGACGCCAGGAACAGGGCCACCCACGCCGCCTCGTCCCGGGTGCCGGGGCGCCTCATGGGAATGGACGAAACAGGGAACATCTCCTGTGTTGTCTTAGGGGACGTGGCATCGGAGGTGGTCATTGGAGGCATCCTGGCCGGGTGCAGACAGTTAGCCCGGATGTTTTCCGGCCCGTGTCTGGAGGCTATAGCTTTCGTGTACAGGCGCAAGGCGCCCTTGGAAGCGTGATAGCCTGGGTGACTGCCCGGCGAACCGTCCAGAGCGAAGCGGGAGCCGCAGTTGACCACCGAACCTCCGCCAGCTGCCTTCATGTGGGGGTAACAGTATTTGAACCCCAGGAACGGCCCCTTGGCGTTGATGGCCATGTAGCGGTCCCAACCGTCAGAGTCGTAGTGGTCCTGGTGTATAGTGCCGCTGAGTCCCGCGAACTGGACCAGCACGTTTAGCTTCCCGTAACGGCGGACGACCTCATCCACGGCGTTCTTCCAATCATCCTCGTTGGCCACGTCGACGTGGATGAAAAACGCATCGCCTCCCGCCGCGGTGATTTGCTTTTCCACGCTGCGTCCGGCGTCGTCCAGCCTGTCAGCTATGGCAACCTTGCAGCCTTCTTTGGCAAACAGAACGCAGGCGGCGGCTCCCATGCCGTTGCCGCCGCCCGTAATTATCGCCACTTTGCCGTCGAGTCTGCCCATTGCTTGCTCCTGTTCGGACTACTGGCAGGTGTACCCGCCGTCTACAGGTATCTCCGCTCCCGTGACGTAAGAGGCCTCATCGGAAGCCAGGAACAGCACCGCGGACGCCACTTCATCCGTGCGCCCGTTGCGCCGGAGGGGAATCCTCGCGTGCCAGATTTCGTCCTGGGACCAGTACCACTCGTGGTCGCCGGACACCATTGGAGGCATCCTGCCCGGATGGATGGAGTTGCAGCGGATGTTATCAGGGCCGTAACGGGCCGCCGAGGCCTTGGTGAAGAGCCTCACCGCGCCCTTGGAGGCGTGGTAAGCGGGGTGGCCCGACGGGGAACCTACCAGGCCATATATGGACGAGATGTTAACGATGGACCCGCCGCCGACTTCCCGCATTTTGGGGACTACGGTCTTGGTGCCCAGGAACACGCCCTTAGCGTTCACGTCACTTATCTTGTCCCAGCCGTCGAGGCCGTTGAAGTCAGTCACCGACGTGGAAGACAGGCCGGCGTTGTTGACCAGTATGTCCAGCCTCCCGTGGTTGGCGACGGTGTCATCCACAACCTTCTGCCAGTTCTCCTCGTCGGTCACGTCCAGGTGCATGAAGGTGGCGACACCTCCAGCCTCACTTATTTCGGCTTCCAGCTTCTGGCCCGCGTCGCCTGCGATGTCAGCGATTATGACCTTGGCGCCCTCGTTGGCGAACATCCGGCACTCCATGGCGCCCTGACCGTTGGCGCCCCCAGTGATTATGGCGACCTTCCCGTCCAATCTACCCATAATTCGTTGCCTCCGCTCTAGGTGTCTACTTCCCCTCACCCCGGCCTCTCCAAGTGGGAGGGGGTTCGGGGGCTTGCACAGATTATACGGCAGTAAACCCTCCGTCCACCGCCAATTCCAGTCCAGTGATGTATGAGGCCTCGTCGGAGGCCAGGAAGAGGACAGCATAACCCACCTCTTCCACCCGTCCCATCCTGCCCAGGGGCACCATGGTCAGACGCTGGTTGAGTTCGTCCTGCTGGGCCTCGTACCTGCCGGACGTCATGGGAGGCATCCGTCCCGGGTGGACCGAGTTCACCCGTATGTTGTCCCTGCCCAGACGTGCAGCCATGGCCTTGGTGAAGAGTCGCAGCGCCCCTTTCGAGCTGTTGTAGGCGGGGTGGCCCAAAGTCGACCCGGTAAGTCCCGCAATGGAGGAAATGTTGACTATCGAGCCTCCTCCGGCTTCTCTCATCTTAGGGACAGAGTGTTTGACCCCAAGGAACGGCCCTTTGGCGTTGACGGACATGAGAATGTCCCATTCGTCTGTCCCCATAGTATCGTCGAAAGCGAAACTGCTGATGCCCGCGTTGTTCACCAGCACGTTGAGCTTTCCGTATGCGGCTACAACCTGGTCTATCACCGATTTCCATTGCTCTTCGTCGGTCACGTCGAGACGGTGAAACACCGCGTCGCCACCCGACCGCCGGATGCCTTCCACCACGGCCATGCCGTCTTCTTCTCGTATGTCTGTGACAGCCACCTTGGCCCCTTCTCCGGCCAGGAGCTCGGCCTCACAGGCGCCCATGCCGTTGCCCGCGCCCGTGACGATGGCCACCTTCCCGTCCATTCTTCCCATAAGTCCCTCCGTCGGATATGCCGGAATGACCGGCCCAATTATAGCGGCGCCGGAGCCGTGTTGCCCACCCTGGCGGTTAGTCGTGGGCGGGAAAGGTGAAGTCTTCCTCGAACATGTCGTAGTGGGACTCCGACATGCCCAGGTTGCGGTAGGTCTCCCTGGCGGCGGCGTTGTTCCTGTCCACGTACAACCGGACTCCGCATACGTCGGGCCTGGACCTGGCTGTATCGAGAATCCAGCGGTGCATCGCCGAGTAGACGCCCATCCTGCGCCGTTCGGGCCTCACGTATACGCTCTGAATCCACCAGAACCAGCCGTTGCGCCAATCGCTCCACTCGTACGTGACCAGCAGCGACCCAACGGGCGAGCCGTCCACCTCCGCCACCAGGTAGAAGCCTCGCTGGGAGGAGTCGAAGACTGCCCTGGTCCCTCTCCTGAGGAGCTCGATGTCCAGAGTCTTGCCCTCAGTCTCCAGGGCCATAGCAGCGTTGAAAGCGACGAGAGCTTCCAGGTCGTCCAGAGAGGCTGGGCGGACGGTGGGAGTCATGGAGTTGGGGCGTCAGCCCTGTCCGCTGACCAAAACGATATGCTTGAGCCACTGGGGCGACGGCTTGGGGAAGTCCTCGCGGAAGTGGGCGCCCCGGCTCTCCTCTCGAATAAGCGCCGACTGGGCGATCAGATTTCCCAGGAGCGTTAGATTGGCAAGCTCGTGACCGGAGCGGTCCATAGGTTCGCTCTGTCTGCGGGTCCACTCGGAGAGGGACGAGACGGCTTGTGCGAGACCCTCTCGGTTGCGCACCATCCCCACCAGGCTGCCCATCAGATCCTGTACGCCCTGAAGTGTGGGCTCCTTAGAGCCAGGCGCCGAATCAGAGGACTCCGACAGAGCCACGGTCATCTCCGCCCTGGTGGTCCTGGCGTTGTCTCGGAGAGAAGGATCCTCCAGGCTCCGTTGGACAACGCGTCTGGCGAACACCGAGGTGTCCAGCAGGGAGTTGCTGGCCAGGCGGTTAGCCCCGTGAACTCCGGTGCAGGCAACCTCTCCCGCTGCAAACAGACGATCGATGGTGGTCTCACCCCAGACGTTGGTCTTCACACCGCCCATCATGTAGTGGGCCGCCGGAGCCACAGGTATAGGGGACACTGTGATGTCCAGATCGTGGTCGAGGCAGAACCTGAATATGGTGGGGAACCGGTTGCGCACCGTTTCCGCCGGAAGGTGGGTCACATCCAGCAGCACGTGGTCCGCTCCAATGCGCCCCATCTCATTGAATATTGCCCTGGCTACGATGTCCCGGGGGGCCAGTTCGGCCATGGGATGATGGTCCTTCAAGAAGGGCTGGCCCTCCGCGTTCCGCAGGATGGCGCCCTCACCGCGCATGGCCTCTGATATGAGGAAGGTGGGCACTCCGTCCATGCGGAGAGCCGTCGGATGGAACTGGTAGAACTCCATGTCCATGACCTGGGCGCCTGCTCCGAATGCCAGAGCTACCCCGTCTCCGGTAGCCACTTCCGGGTTGGTGGTGTTGTTGTAAACCCGACCCCCTCCGCCGGTCGCCACAACGACAAACCTTCCCTCAAAGACATCCTTGCGGCCGGTATGGGTATCCAGCGACTCCACACCCTGGGCCTGGCCCTTCTCCACGTTGATGCAGGTAGCCAGAGAGTATTCCAGGACCTCGATTCCGGCATCCCTGACTGCCTGGGCCAGAGTAAGCTCGATGTGCTGTCCGGTGGCATCCCCCCCAGCGTGGAGCACCCGGGGCACGCTGTGGGCGCCCTCTTTGGCCAGGGATATTTCGGCGTGGATGGTGTCGAAGGGCACCCCTCGTTGAATCAGGTCGGCTATGCGGCCTGGCCCTTCAGTAGTGAGCGCTCTCACGGCCTCGGTGTCGCAGAGTCCTGCCCCGGCCGCCAGGGTGTCCTGCATGTGCAGGTCAGGGGAGTCGGACTCACCCACGGCGGCTGCGATGCCGCCCTGGGCATAGCGGGTGTTGCAGTCGTCGATTTTGCCCTTGGTGAGGATGACCACAGAGCCGTGTTCTCTGGCTAGCAGGGCCGTGTTGAGTCCGGCTATGCCACTGCCCAGGATGATGTAGTCGTAGCTCTGAGCCAAGGGCCCCCCTAAAGCCTATGCCGCCGTGTTGTACGGGAGGAAAGAAATGCGCCGGTGGCCGGGGACTGATTTAGGGCATTTTATTGACGCCGAATGGGGGTGTCAAACGTGATGTGGCTCCACTTCCCTTCCGTTATTCCAGCGGAGGCTGGAATCCAGGGAGTTCGATTCGGTCGGGGGAGGCAGTCTGTAGGAATGCCCGATTGCTGAACTAAGGCCAGGGTTTGTCCGCTGTCAGCGGCTCTAGGGCGTCCAGCATCAGCTCCACGTCGTCCAGGTCGCCCTTGATGGCTTCGGGAAACAGGAACATCTTTCGCTCGTAGAAGAACCCGTGAAGGTCGTTGGCGCTTTTTCGCCACAGATTGAAGATTCGATCGTCTGCCAGCAAGACCATGGCCTGATGCAACACCTGTCCAAACTCATCATGCCGTCGGTAGCTCCATCCTTGCGCGTTCGCCACAGCTTTGGCCATGTGGGAAGCCGCTCCCCAGCCTTTCTCAGATGCCTGGTGCAGGTCGTCCTCCGCCAGGTATTGGCGTGCCTTCTGCAGGAATTCCCTGGACTGTTGGACATAGTCCCGGACCGCTTGATCCTCGGTCATTGCTGTCTCCTGAGGTTCTGAGCCTTATACATCAATTAAGACCTTATTCGCTAGACCTGTCAATGCCCGGCGTGTCAGTCGCGTCCCAAATGACTCCTTGCCGCATGTGTCTCCGAGTGCTTGGGGGTTAGGTTCATGGCGTCGGGCGGAGGTTGTGTCTGTTGACACCATGGGTGTAAGTGTGCAAACATCATGGTTAGAGTGCGGAGTGGCCGGATTTCGTTGATCCTGCTTAAGGGTGAAACGCCGGGCATAGCCGCGCTTCTTACTTTGGCAACTTGCCACTTCACGGTCAAGCTTCTGAACACGGATCCCCATCCGACATAGTAGTTTGGGAGTTGAGAATGGTAAGCTAGGCCGACAGGACTTGTAGATTGCGCCTGCTGAACCACTTTTTGATATTATCGACCTGAATCAAAGCTCCAGTGCCCTCGCCAAGCATGATGAGTCTACCTTCCTTTCCTCGGAAGGACTTTGCTCTGGCAGTTTGCTTTACAAGAACTTTGCAACCGGGAACCAGTTGTCCCGGTTCCGAAGTCCCATTATCTATCTTCTCCGAATTCGGTGTGGAGCCGTCAATCACAGGTTCGACGACGGAATCGAAAACGCCGTCGGCCATGCTGCGCCGCCATAAGCTGAGGAACTTCAGAGCGCACTTGGCAGCGTCTTCCGTGGCTATAGAAGCTTTCATCACAGATTTTTGCGACGTGATGTCGTAGACCTCCCAAGTGTCTCCGTTGGTCGAGGCGCAATAGCGGACGTTGGCGTTGTTCTCGATGTTCTCGCTGACTGCGTAGCCGACTGTCTGTGTGATGGGAGAGTCTTTTATCGAGAGTCTCTTGGCCTCTACGAAAATCACGACCGTTCTTCCATTGTTGCCCAACAAGGCGTAGTCGGCCCAACCGCCCGGCCCTTTAGGTTCGATTTGAACGATTGCAGGGTCTGAAACATCCCAACCCAAGACGCGCAGTATAGGGTCGATTAGGGTCACACGGGTCCGGCTTTCGTAATTTTGAATGTCGTCTCTGTGGTTTCTAATGCGCTTCTTGAGCGTTTCGATGGTCTGCACTAAGTCGTCGAGCATGGCGGTGTCCTCCGGGCCACGGGCGTCAAGCTTATTCTACGTCATGCCCAGCCTGGGCGCTATCCACGATGACTGTGCAGCTTGCGAAGAACCCTATCCCGCGGGCGGGCCTACGAGGATGTCGTCGCCTTCCACCTTGACCTGGTAGACGGTGATGGGTTCCTCAGCGGGGGGTGTCTGAGGCTGGCCCGAGGTCAGGTCGAACATGGCCCCGTGGAGGGGGCATTCCACCTCCGACCCTTCCAGTTCGCCTTCCGACAGAGAGGCGTAAGCGTGGGAACAGGTGTCGTCCACGGCGTGGATGGTGCCGTTCACGTTCACTAGCAGGACGAGTTCGCTGCCCAACTCCACCACTTTCATCTTTCCGGGAAGGACTTCTCCGGTCTGTGCTGCTTTAACGAAATCTTCGGGCATGGGTAGCTCCTTGTCATCTATGTTGTAAGTTAATGGAATCTGCGGGCGTCGGGCGTCATTATAAACGGTGATTCTACGCGGCTGCCAGCGCTTGCTTGCAGGCTGTGGAGACCCGATGGAGCGCATCGTCAACCTGAGCGTCTCCCACATGGCGGTTGAGCACCATCCTGAACCGGTCGCCGCCGGGGTAGGACACCAGGACTCCGGCCTCGGCCAAGCGTCCAACCATCTGCTGGGCCGTTCCCAGGCTCGGCTCCACTTGGGCGAACACGATGTTGGTGGGAAACATGTCCGGGTCCAGGGACAGGCCCTTCACGTTGGCCAGTCCCTCTGCCAGCCTGCGGGCGTGGGCGTGATCCTCGGCCAACCTGTCGATCATAGTGTCCAGCGCCACGATGCCGGCCGCGGCCAGGACTCCGGCCTGTCGCATCCCGCCGCCTATCATCTTGCGCCACTTTCTGGCCCTGTCCACGAACTCCTGGCTGCCGCAAATGAGGGAACCCACCGGTGCGCTCAGCCCCTTGGAAAGGCAGAAGGACACGTCGTCCACGTCCTGCACCAGGGAGCTGGGGGGCGCTTCCAGCGCTACCGAAGCATTGAAGATGCGCGCGCCGTCCAGGTGCACCGGGACTCCGTGGGAGTGGGCCACGTCGACCAGCGACTTGGTCAGAGCCGCGTCCAAGACTCCGCCGTTGCACCGGTTGTGGGTGTTCTCGAGGCAGACCAGTCCCGTGGGCGGGTACTGGATATTGCCGCCGGTTCGGATGACTTCATCGAGGTCCTGGGGGTCAATCCGTCCCATATCATCGTTGGGGACTGTGCGGACTTGGGCGGCAGCCAGGGTGGCCGCTCCCGCCACCTCGTTCCACATCATGTGGGCCTCTGACCCCATGACAATCTCGTCTCCTCTGTCGCAGTGGGTGAGAGCGGCAACCAAATTGCTCATGGTGCCGCTGGCCGTGAATAGGGCTGCTTCTTTACCCAACAGGCCCGCCGCCATCTCCTCCAGCTTGTTCATGGACGGGTCCTCGCCGTATACGTCGTCCCCCACTTCCGCTGCGGCCATGGCCCGGCGCATCTCGTCGGTGGGGTGGGTTACGGTGTCGCTTCTGAGGTCTATGACTGTGTTGGGCATAGTTTACGAACCTTTTTGCAGGGTTTAGGGACAAAGATATTGGCGGCCAGGGCCGCTGGCCCATTCTATATCCACGCCTGGACTTCTTGTCAAACACATGGGCTGCTCCTAAGATGGACTATGAGGAGCATATGCGCCAAACAGCCATAGGATTCAAAAGCAAAGGCCTGATGCTGGAAGGAGTCCTTGCGTCTCCGTCGGGTGACCAAGGCCCGTTTCCCGGGGTCGTCCTGGGACACGGGCACCCTCACCTGGGCGGCACCATGGAGAGTCCGTTGGTGCTGAACGCCACAGCCAAACTGGTGGAGGCGGGATTTGCCGCCTTCAGGTTCAACTTCAGAGGCGTCGGAGACAGCGAGGGGGAGTTCACCAATGGAAAGGCCGAGCCGCAGGATATGAAAGCAGCCCTGGATTTTGTGGGTAGACTCCCTGGGGTGGACCGCAAGTGGATCGGCGTCGTAGGGTATTCCTTCGGGGCTTCCATGGCCGCTGTGGAGGCTCCAAAGGTGAAGCGAGTTAAGGCAGCGGTTCTCGTATCGCCGCCGCCGTCGGTTTTCACATCCGCGGGTTCGTGGCCGAGAGCCCCGCTGCTGATCGTAGCCGGGTCAAAGGACAAACTTTCGCCCGTCGAGGGAATCGAGAGCCGTATAGCCGGCTTTGGGCCCGAAACACAACTCAGCGTGATTGACGGCGCAGACCATTCCTGGGAGGGTTACGAATCGCTCCAGGCGGAAGCTGTCGCGACGTTCCTGTCCGGCTGCATGTAGCCTCTCCACAATTGATCATAAGATGGACCACGTAGAACAAGAGGAAAAAGTCACTTGGCCCGAACGCACCTCATGGTGGAACGACCCCATTCTTCTGCTTCCCCTGGCCCTCGTGTTCGGTATAGACCAGGTCACCAAGGCCCTCGTTAGGGCTAACCTGTTCCTGGGTGAGTCTACCCCCAGAGACGGTCTGTTCAGGATAACCCACACGAGCAACACGGGGAGCGCCTTTGGCCTCTTCCCCGACCAGACCATGTTCTTGATAATCGCCTCGCTCGTGGCCATAGGCGTCCTGCTTCTGGTGTACAAGAAGCAGCCTTTCTCGGGCTTTCCCTTGCGCCTTAGCCTGGGTATGCAGCTGGGAGGCGCCGCCGGGAACCTCTTTGACCGCGTGCGCGTGGGGCATGTGACGGACTTCATAGACATTGGTCCCTGGCCTGTATTCAACATAGCCGACTCTGGCATCGTTATCGGGATTATCATACTGGGATACCTCTTTCTGACCTCCAGTAAAACGTCCGAACGGACGCCGGTTGACCTGACGGAAGCCCTGAACATACATAGTCCGGCAACCACCCTCAACCCGGATGAAACCGCCAACGAACCCTGCCTCATCTGCGGGGCAGCTATGGTGGACGTTCCAGGAGGCTGGCGCTGCACCAATTGCGGCGCCATGGAGTGGATGGAAGAGGAGTGAAGACCAGAGACTTGGTCGTGGAGAAACCTACTTCCGGCGAGGGGGAACGCCTGGACGCCTACATCGCCCAGGAATTGGCCCTGGAGATGCCTGAACTGACCCGTTCACGCGTGAGAAGATTGATAGACCAGGGCCATATTCTCCGCAACGGGACGTTCCCAAAACCCAGCTCGAAGGTCCAGACGGGAGACAGGCTTCAGGTAAACATCCCGCCGCCCCAGCCGGTCGACCTGGCGGCTGAAGACATTCCCTTGGACGTAGTCTACCAGGACGACGATCTAATGGTGGTGGACAAGCCCGCCGGGCTTACCGTCCACCCGGCCCCCGGTCACCCGGCCCATACGCTGGTGAACGCTCTATTGTCCCTATGCGGCGACCTTAAAGGCATAGGAGGAGAGGTCCGTCCCGGCATAGTGCACAGATTGGACAAGGACACGTCGGGACTCATGGCTGTCGCCAAGACGGATCGTGCCCACCGAAGCCTGACCGACCAGTTTCGGGAACGCGACGTCGTGAAAGGCTACACCGCTTTGGTGCATGGCGCCGTGGAGCCGCCTGAGGGCGAAATCTCCCTTCCTATAGGAAGAGACACCCGCAACAGAAAACGTATGGCGACGGTCCCAGACGGACGGGAAGCCCTTACGCTCTACAGTGTACTCAAGCGGATCGACGCAGACGGCCAACAGTTCTCCTTGGTCGAGGCTAGGCCCAAAACCGGGCGAACTCACCAGATAAGGGTCCACCTGGCTTACCTGGGAGCTCCGCTTGTGGGGGACAGGGTGTACGGAGGCGCCAAAGCAAAATGGCCCCACGCGGCACGCCACATGCTGCATGCCCATGCCCTGGGATTCCGTCACCCTTCCCACGGCGGCTGGGTCGAGTTCGCATCGGATATTCCCGCCGATTTCAGGGCTGTGCTGGATGACCTATGGGCCTCCGCTCATGCTAAAATCCACACCGTGTCCTGATCCTCGCCATCGCCGATTCAACCCACTCTCAGGAACAGATGTTTAGAATTGACTAAGGTACGAGTCAGATACGCCCCCAGCCCCACCGGAGACCCCCATGTCGGCAATCTCCGGACCGCGCTGTTTAACTGGCTGCTGGCCAGGCGGCACGGCGGCGCTTTCGTGCTGAGGGTGGAAGACACCGACCAGGACCGCAAGCAGGAAGGCTCACTGGAAAAGATTCTCGAATCGCTGAGGTGGCTGGGTCTGGACTGGGACGAAGGCCCGGAAACAGGCGGCCCATACGCCCCTTATTTTCAGTCGCAACGTCTTGAATTGTACAAAGCCGAGTCAGAGCGGCTGCTTCAGAGCGGCTCCGCGTACCGTTGCTATTGCACCGTGGAGGAGCTGGCCCGGCGACGCAAAGAGCAGCAACAGGCGGGGCTCAGGGGAGGCTACAACGGCGCCTGCAGAGACCTGACCGACCCCCAACGAAAGTCCTATGAAGCGGCAGGAACCGCCTCTGTTGTGCGTTTCGCAATGCCCCGAAGCGGAGACACACAGGTCGATGACCTGGTCCGGGGACAGGTCTCATGGGGCAACGACACCCAGGAAGATTTCGTCATCATCAAGTCGGACGGATTTCCTACATACCACATGGCCAGCGTAGTGGACGACCACGCCATGGACATCACCCACGTGATGCGGGCCGAGGAGTGGCTTCCCAGCGTTCCCAGGCACGTCCGGCTTTATGAGGCTCTGGGATACGAGCCGCCCCTGTTCGCCCACTTGCCCATGATTCACGGCCCGGACCACGCCAAGCTGTCCAAGCGTCACGGCGCCGCGTCACTGCTGGAATACCGGGACATGGGCTACCTGCCCCATGCCATGATTAACTTTATGGCCCTTCTAGGCTGGGCGCTGGACGACAAAACAGACCTGATGTCCCTGCAGACCTTAACCGACAACTTCTCAATCGACCGCATCAACAAGTCGGCGGCCATATTCGACATGGAACGGCTCCAGTGGATGAACGGCCATTACATCCGGGAGATGGATGTGTCGGACCTCGCCGACAGCATGGCGCCCTTTGTAGAGGAGAAGTTGGGCCCCGTAGACCAGGGACTCCTGGCCAAGGTTGCGCCGTTGGTCCAGGAGAGGATTAAGACGTTGGACGAGGCGCCCTACAGGGTGGCCTACTTCTTCAACGACGTGGAGTTCGAGGATGGGGAGTTCGAGAAGTCATTGGGATTTGAAGGAGCGGAAGAGGCTCTGAAGAGGGCCTCCGACCTGTTGCGTTCGACTGAGACCTACGGCGCCTCAACACTGGAAACGGAGTTACGGGCCCTGGGAGAAGACCTGGGTTTGTCCGGACGGAGGTTCTTTGGAGCCCTGAGGGCGGCGCTTACCGGACGAAAAGCCACGCCTCCCCTGTTTGACTTGATGGAAGTCCTGGGCCGCGACATTTGCATACGGCGCATAGATTCCGCATTAGAACTTTTGAAAGAGGTCAGGGCTTCCGCTTAAGCCGGAGCTGCTTGCCCAACCGCCGAGTTAGCCTGCTATGACCACTGAACACGCCACTCATTCAGACTTCATCCGGCACATGATAGCCGACGACCTGGAGTCTGGAGTCGACGACGGCAGGGTAGTGACCCGGTTCCCGCCGGAACCCAACGGGTACCTGCACATCGGCCACGCCAAGTCCATCTGCCTGAACTTCGGCGTTGCCGAGGAAATACCCGGAGCAAGGTGCCATCTCCGGTTCGACGACACCAACCCGACGAAAGAGGACGAGGAGTACACCGAGTCCATCCAGAAGGACGTCCGCTGGCTTGGGTTCGACTGGGGAGAACACCTGTATTATGCCTCCGACTATTTCGACCGGCTCCATGAGATGGCCGTGCTCCTCATCAAAGAGGGCAAAGCCTACGTGGACAGCCTGAACCAGGACGAGATTCGGGAATACCGTGGCACCCTGACCGAGCCGGGTGTGGACAGCCCCCATCGCACCAGGTCAGTTGAGGAGAACCTTGACCTGTTCCACAGGATGAGCAACGGCGAGTTCAGCGAGGGCGCCCACGTCCTGAGGGCGAAGATAGACATGCATTCCCCGAACCTGAACATGCGGGACCCGGTGCTGTACCGAATCTTGAAGGTCCCCCATGAAAGGTCGGGCGACAAGTGGGTTGTGTATCCCATGTATGACTACGCCCACCCCGTGTCCGACGCCCTGGAGCACGTCACCCATTCGCTGTGCACACTGGAGTTCGAGGACCACCGTCCCCTGTACGACTGGGTTGTCGAAAACCTGCCTCTGCCCAGCCGTCCCCGCCAGACCGAGTTCGCCCGGCTCAACCTCAGCTACACGGTGATGAGCAAGCGGCGGCTGTTGGAATTGGTGGAAGAGGGCCACGTCTCAGGCTGGGACGATCCCCGAATGCCCACCATAGCGGGCCTCCGTCGCAGAGGGTATACACCCGAGGCAATCCGTGACTTTTGCCGGAAGGTCGGAGTAGCGAGGCGCGACAACGTAATTGACATTGCCCTGCTGGAACACTCGGTGCGGGAAGACCTGAACACAAGAGCGCCCCGCCGTATGGCCGTGCTGCGTCCTCTGAAGCTGGTCATCGAGAACTACCCTGAAGGCCAAGTGGAGGAGCTGGAGGCGGTGAACAACCCCGAGGACCCCTCTGCCGGCATGAGAAAGGTCCTCTTCTCCAGGACGGTCTATATCGAGCGCGACGACTTCATGATGGACCCCCCGAAAAACTTCTACAGGTTTGCTCCGGGCCGCGAGGTGCGCCTCCAACACGCTTACCTGGTAACCTGCACCGGTGTGGCGACGGACCCGGAGACGGGGGAGCCCACGGAGCTGCGATGCACCTACGACCCCGAGTCCAGGGGCGGCTCCAGTCCCGATGGGCGACGGGTGCGGGGCACTTCCCATTGGGTGTCGGCGGAACATTCGCTGGAGGCCGAGATGCGCCTCTACGACCGCCTCTTCATGGAGGCCGACCCCGGCCGCGACGGCGCGGACTTCAAAGAGGACCTGAACCCAGCGTCAGTCGAGGTGTTGGCTGGCTGCCGGCTGGAGACGTCCCTGGACGTAGCTCAACCGGGCGACAGGTTCCAGTTCCTGAGGCAGGGCTATTTCTGCATGGACCCCGACTCCGCGCCAGGCAAGCCGGTCTTCAACCGCACCGTAGCCCTCCGCGACTCCTGGGCCCGGTCCCAGGGCCGGGGCGGCTAACGCCTCTCCGGTCACAGACCCCTACCAGGCCTCCACGCCGCTTCTTCGCTTTCCATGCGTCTGTTTCTGATTCCGTATTCGTCCTGACTATACAACGAAATACATTCTGTTATCATTCGAAGCACTGAACAACCTGAATATATAGACTATTAGACCGAATGAAAGTCGAAAGAATTTGCGTAACGGTGGTCGCTGTAGTCGCTGCGGCGTTTGTGGGCGCCGTCACGGCGGGACTGTTTTCCATCCAAGCCGCCACGGCGTTCGCCACAGATTCGACCGGTGCCTGCGCCACTGGCGGTGCGGTGCCCGATGCAGCCAACAACCCGGGCCTCGTGTCTGACTGCGAAGCGCTGCTGGCGTCGAGAGACGCCCTTGCGGGCACCGCCACGCTGAACTGGTCTGCGGACATACTCATTTCCGCGTGGTACGGTGTCACTCTTGACGGTGTGCCACGGCGTGTGACCGAACTGAACCTACACGAAAGGCAATTGACTGGCACCATACCATCTACACTGGGCAATCTCTCCAAGCTGCGATTACTTGAGCTCTCGGCGAACCAACTGACCGGCACTATACCGCCCCAACTGGGCGATCTTGGCCACCTCCGATGGTTGACCCTTTGGGGTAACCATTTGGCCAGTCCGATTCCAACGGAACTTGCCAATCTATCCGACTTGCGTGTCCTAGGACTTAGTAGCAACCAGTTTACTGGCCCCATACCTTCATGGCTGGGGAGTGAGCTTACTAATCTACGGTGGCTCTCGCTGTCTAACAACCTGCTTACTGGAGAGATTCCGCCTCAACTGGGCAAACTTTCCAACTTGGAAACACTGCTCCTCTCAGTAAACCAGTTAACTGGAGAAATACCGGCTGAGTTGGGGAACCTTTCTAACTTGAGAAGGTTAGAACTTTCTGAATGTGGGTTGAGCGGGAGGCTTCCATCCGAATTAGGAGCACTCACCAACTTGGAGATTCTACACCTTAGCTATAACCGGTTGACAGGCCCGATACCTCTTGAACTAGGGAATCTCTCTAACTTGGAATATTTGATGTTAACAGAGAACCGGTTGACCGGCTCTTTACCTGTGGCATTGGGGAACGCCAATAGCCTACAGCAGCTATCTCTATCGGGCAACCAACTTACCGGGACCATTCCTGCCGAGTTTGGGAACCTATCCTCATTGGAATTCCTGTACTTAGATGGGAATCAGCTGACTGGGTCTATTCCTCCTGAACTAGTCGATCTTCCCAATCTAAAATCACTGAATCTTTCCCAAAACAAGTTAACCGGTCCAATTCCCTCCCAGATGAGTAGTGCTTCTAGTCTGAAGATATTGGACCTTCAATCCAATCGTCTGACGGGGCCGATTCCATCCGAATTAGGCTCACTCTCCAGCCTGACTCATCTGGATATCAGCAACAATAAGTTGACTGGCTCGATACCCCCTAGTCTCAGCAATCTAGTCAACCTGGAGATAGTCAAGCTTAATTCGAATCAGTTGACCGGACCGATCCCTCCCTCGTTAAGCCGACTTTCCAACCTGCAATGGCTGGGGCTTTCCGGCAACCAGCTGACCGGACCGATTCCCGCCGAACTAGGAAACCTCTCTGTATTAGAGCATCTATATCTATCCCAAAACGAGCTGACTGGGTCGATTCCGGACCAACTTGCAAACCTTTCTGAACTCAAACGGCTTTTTCTGTCATCCAACCGGTTGACTGGACCTATCCCCGCCGAATTAGGGCGACTTTCTAGCTTGGAACAGCTTTCCCTGTCACATAACGAGTTGACAGGGTGCATTCCCAAAGAATTGCGGGGTGTGGCGGAGAACGACCTGAACGATGTCGGCCTCCTGTTCTGCGACATGGTGCTGGATAACCTAAGTTTGGGACCTAGGGAGTTGACACCTCAATTTAACCTGTATATCAACGAGTACTCCACAACTTCAGGTTTGTCGGTAGTTACGGTGACAGCTCCCATTGACAGCGACGCCATTATCCGTTTTCTGGACGAAAACGATGATGAAATAGTCGACGGCGACGAAACCAGGGAGGGCCATCAGGTCGAAATAGGGCCCGTGGTCACGACCATAAAGGTCAGGATCGTATCTGCAGACAGACTGGCTGGCTTAACCTATACCGTCGAAGTGACATACGAGGACTTGCTGGGCCGGTATGACGTAAACAGCAACGGGACGATAGACAAGGACGAGGCCATCGCGGCTGTATCAGACTACTTTAATGACGCCATCGGCAGGGATGAGGTTATCGAAGTCATCAAACTCTATTTCCCCTCTTAGAAAAGGGCCAGCCCCGCTTCTGATGCCCTGTGACCAGGAAGCGAAGAGTCTGGTCTCACTCCCCCTCATCCCATCCTTCTCCCGCCAGTGGGGAAGGGGAAGTTGGCGCCTCGCTTTGCTTGCGCTCACATATGGCCTGTGGTAACATCCCATCGGATTTCCGCCCACCCTCATAATCTCATTATTTAACGATGCTCGACGATTATTTCAGGCAGTACGGGCTGGTTTTCATACTGGCCGTGGTTGCCTTCATAGTCCCAGCGAGCATGCTGCTGGCCTCGTCGTTATTCGCCCGCCTTCGTCTCCGGCCCCAGAAGCCCGACCCCGTAAAGCTGGACGTGTACGAGTGCGGTATGCAGACCATCGGGGGCCGCTGGGGACAGTTCAACTTCCGCTACTATATGTACGCCCTTCTTTTCGTCATATTTGACGTAGAGGTCATCTTCATCTTCCCCTGGGCGGTGAAGTTCAACAAGCTGGGAATATTCGCCCTGGCGGAGATGGGCGTCTTTGTCCTGATACTGTTAATCGGCTGGGTATATGCCTGGCGCAAGCAAGACCTGGAGTGGAGGTAGGGAATGAGCACTCCCATTATCGAGGAGGGTGAAGGCCCCCTCTACACTCGCACAGGACCCATAGACCTGGAAGAGGGCAGCACCGTCGAGAACATGCGGCGGACTCACCTGAACCCTTACCCCGAGCCCCTCATTGAAGTCCCCGACGACCTGGACCGCAACGTCATGATCACGTCGGTGGACGCGCTGCTCAACTGGAGCCGCAAGTCGGCGTTGTGGCCGGTGGCGTTTGGTCTGGCCTGCTGCGCCTTCGAGATGATGGCAACGGCCATGGGCCGGTTCGACATAGCCCGGTTCGGCATGGAAGTGTTCAGGGCTACGCCCCGCCAGGCCGACCTGATGATTGTCGCCGGGACCGTGACGTGGAAGATGGCCCCCGCCATACGGCGCATCTACGACCAGATGGGCGAGCCCAAGTGGGTCATATCGATGGGCGTTTGCGCCACCAGCGGAGGCCCCTACTACTCCAACTACAGCGTGGTGCCGGGCGTCAACCACATAGTCCCGGTGGACGTATACGTGCCGGGGTGCCCCCCAAGGCCCGATGCTTTGCTGTACGGGATCATGCAGCTCCACGAAAAAATCAAGCGGTACAGCCTCAAGGGTCAGCCGGCAGGGGACAGATGACCGAGCACGTCACAGGCAGCGAGCTTGCCCAACGTCTGGCGGACAGGCTGCCTGGTGCAGTCGTAGAGGTCGGCGACTCTGCCGTGTGGGTGGAGCCGGAGCGCATCGTCGACGTGATGAGGTTCCTCAAAGAGGAGCCGGGGCTGGATTTCAATTTTCTCAACGCCATTACCGCCGTAGACTACGTCGACCACTTCGAAACGCTGTACCACATCACCTCGCTGTCTCACAACCGCAGCGCGGTGGTGAAGGCCAGATTATACGGGCGGGACGAGCCGTCAATTCCCTCCGTCTATGACGTCTGGCAGGGAGCGGACTACCAGGAACGGGAGATTTGGGACTTGATGGGAATACGGTTTCCAGGTCACCCCAACCACAAGCGGATAATGCTCTGGGAAGGGTTCCCAGGACACCCGTTGCGCAAGGACTTCCAGGACGTGGTGGTGTACTAGCGAAATGGCCATCAGGACTGAACCGGTAACGATTAACATAGGTCCTCAGCACCCCTCGACTCACGGCGTCTTTCGCCTGCGCGTCACTTTCGACGGTGAAGTGATACTGGACGTGGAGCCCGTTTTCGGTTACCTCCACAGAGGTTCTGAAAAGCTGGCGGAGGAGCGCAACTACGTCCAGGTCGTGACCCTGACGGACCGGCTGGACTATGTGGCCTCCATGACCAACAACCAGGCCTACTGCATCGCCGTAGAGAAGCTCATGGACATAGAAGTCCCTGAGCGGGGCCAGTACCTCAGGGTGATGGCAGCAGAACTCCAGCGCATCGCCAGCCACCTGGTCGCAACAGGGTTCTTCCTGCAAGACCTGGGCGCCCTGGGGACGCCCCTGATGTACTGCTTCCGCGAGCGGGAACGCATCCTGGACCTGTTCGAGATGCTTTGCGGAGCGCGCATAACCGTGAGCTTCATGAGGCCGGGCGGGGTGTTCGCCGACGCACCCGATGACTTCTGGCCTGCCCTCAACAATTTCCTGGCCGAGATGCCGGGGTACATATCGGAGCTGGAACAGCTCCTCATCGAGAACGAGATCATACTGGCGAGGACTCGTGGGGTGGGAACCCTGAGCTTAGACCACGTCATCAACTGCTCGGCCAGCGGCCCGGTGATTCGAGGCAGCGGCCTGGCCTGGGACTGGCGCAAAGCAGAACCCTACGACGTTTACGACAGAATTGACTTTGACGTGCCCGTGGGAGAAAACGGAGACAACCTAGATCGCTTCTGGGTGCGGATGCAGGAGATGCGACAAAGCTTGCGTATCGTCGACCAGTGCGTCGAGCAGATACAACCCGGCCCAGTGCGGACCCAACTGCCGCTGGTGCTCCGGGCGCCGGAAGGCGCCGAGGCTTATGGCCGTGTTGAATGCCCCAAGGGTGAGTTGGGGTTCTATCTGGTGAGCGACGGCGGCATCTCTCCCTACAGGTGCAAGATTCGCTCGCCTTCCCTCCTCAACCTCACCGTGATACAGGAACTGCTGGTGGGATGGAAGCTGGCGGATATGATCGTGTCTCTTGGCAGCATCGACATCAACATGGGTGAAGTCGATCGATGAACTGCCAGATAGAGCCTGGAAGCATCCTCTATGACAGCGTCCTCTTCCGGCTGATATACAACGGTTTCGGAGAGTTCTTCCCGTCATACCTGTGTGCCCTTGACTACTTCCTGTCCGGATTCATCATCATCCTGATTCTGGTCAACGGAGTGCTTCTCGGCGCCGCAATTCTGGTGTGGGGGGAGAGACGCCTGATGGGCCGCGTCCAGAACCGCCGGGGTCCAAATCGGTGGGGACCGTTCGGTCTGCTCCAGCCCATAGCGGACCTGCTGAAGCTGCTCACCAAAGAGGACCTGATTCCGGCTACGGCAGACAGGCTCGCCTTCACCGCCGTCCCCATTCTGATGGTCTTTCCCATGCTCCTGTCTATCGCAGTAATCCCCATAGCCTGGAAGACATCCCTGGCCGACCTGAACGTGGGCGTGCTCTACGTGCTGGCCATCGGTTCGCTGACCACTCTGGGAGTGTTCACAGGCGGATGGGCTTCCGGCAACCGCTACGCCATGTTCGGCGCCATGCGGGGAGTGGCCATGCTCATAAGCTACGAAGTGCCGGTCGTGCTTTCGCTGGTGGCGATTGTGCTGCTGTCGGGTTCCATGGCCATGTCCGACATCGTGTCTGCCCAGAGCATTCCGTTCATGGTGGTTCAGCCGCTGGGACTGATTGTGTTTGTCATCGGGATTTCCGCTGAACTGAACCGCAGCCCATTCGACATCGTGGAAGCGGAGTCCGAGCTGATTGCTGGGTTCCACACCGAGTACAGCGGCATCAAGTTCATGCTGATACAGACTGCCGAGTTCGGCGGAGTGCTGGTCGCCTCAGCCATAATGGCAACCATATTCCTCGGAGGCTGGTCAGGCCCCTTCTTCTCGGAGCAGCTTGGAGCGGTCTGGTTCCTCCTTAAGATGGTCTTCTTCGTGCTCCTTTTCGAGTGGGTGAGGTTCACCCTGCCCAGGCTGCGCATCGACCAAATCATGTCCGTGGCGTGGAAGTTCCTCTTCCCGCTGGCCTTCCTCAACATAGCCGTCATTACTGCTGAGGTCTACTTCCTGCAGGCGTGGGAGCATGCTCCCAGCCAGGGTGAGTTGACTCGGGGCGAGTTGGGGATCATGACAGGGATCAACATGGTCATCGCGGTGGCCGCCGTTTACGGCTTTGGACGTTCCGTACGCCAGAAGATTGCCCCGCCGGTGCGCACCGCCAGGGTTGTGCCGCCAAGGGCGTCTTTGGAACGGGAAGGCCGGGGCGCAGCATATTCGTCCGCGGGGGAGGCCGACTAGAGTGTACGGTTTCGGTATAGCAAAAGGCCTGGCGGTGGTCTTGAAGAACCTGTTTCGGAAGCCCACCACCGTTCAATACCCCGAGGAACGGGTCAAGCAGCACCCGCGGTTCAGGGGAGAAGAGTTCTCCTGGTATGAAGAGCGGTGCACTGGGTGCGCCTCATGCGCCAAATATTGCCCTCTGGGGATAATCCGCATCGTTACCAACCCCTCGAAGTCAGCCATGCAGGAAGGGGACAAGTACTCGCTGGAAGTCTTCGACATCGACATCGGAAGGTGCATGTTCTGCGGGCTGTGCGTCGAGGCATGCCCCTACGACGCTCTCTTCATGGGAAGCGGTTTCGAGCGGGGCAGATACCAGCGCAGTGACCTGGTGATTAACATCGACGAACTGCACCACGCTGAGAAGAGACCCAGCGCCTGGTTCAGACCACAGCTCGAAGACCAGAACTACAACCCGCACGAAGGGCAAGCAAAGGACTGGCGGGAAGTCGGACGCGAGCGGTGGAAGTGGCACGAGTTCCAGAAGGCGGGCGCTCAGTTTGAACCGGAAGCCTCCGACGACCAGCCTCCCAGCAATCCCCCTCTCTCCCAAGGAGAGGGCCGGGGTGAGGGAACAAGCTAAATGGTCTTCCAGGAGGTGATGTTCTGGCTGCTGGCAGCGGTCACCGTTGTCGGCGCCTTGGGCGTAGTCCTCTTGAAAGACGTGTTCAGGGCGGCCCTGCTGCTGGTTTTGGTCTTCATTGGAGTCGCGGGCTCCTTCGTTCTGATGAACGCCGAGTTCCTGGCAGTGGTCCAGGTGCTGATTTACGGCGGGGCGGTGGCCATCCTGATTATCTTCGCCATCATGCTGACCCGGGAAGTCCAACAAGGCAACCTGCCTAACCGGCTTCAGATTGGAGCCGTAGCGTTGCCGGCCCTCTTGCTGGCCGCGCTGGTTTTCGCGGCGTTGGACACGGACTGGAACCTGCTTAGCGACAGTCCCCCTGACATAGTGGAGCAGGCGGAGATGGTCCAGACCAACACTGTCGCGGGCCTTCCCGATGAGGCCCGAGAGGCTGTCGGACCCTCTGCGGACCGGTCGGGCATAGGTGAGTTGCTGATAAACGACTTCGTGCTGCCCTTCGAGGTCGCAGCGGCCCTGCTTCTGGCTGCAATCGTCGGGGCGCTGGCCCTGGTTAGAGAGAGGACCCGTGGCTCCTAGCCTGGAACATTTTCTAGTCCTCTCAGCCGTGCTGTTCGCCATCGGTTTCTACGGCGTTTTGGCGAGGCGAAACGTCATAACCGTGCTAATGTCGCTGGAGTTGATGTTCAACGCAGTCAACATCGCTCTGGTGGCCTTTGCCAAGTACACTCTGGCCTGGGGGTTCGAGGAGCAGATAGGCAGGCTCCTCACCGGCCAGATATTCGCCATCTTCATCATCACGGTGGCCGCCGCTGAGGTGGGCCTGGGGCTGGGCATCGTGATAGCCCTGTACCGGAACCGGGAGACGGTGGACCTGACCGAAGCAAATCTATTGAAGAGGTAAAGCTGCCTTCTCCGCTCCAGCCTGGAGAAGGGGAAACATCATGTGGGTAGAATTCAGAAAAGCGCCTAATCTAATGGCCGCCCAGATGTGGAAAGAGGTCTTCGAAGGGGAAGGCCTGCCCATCCGGATTCTACCGGAAGGGGACATCCTGGACTGGGGAGAGCGGGTTCCCTTCCGCATCATGGTGCCAAAGGGCAGGGAGCACGTCGCCGAGGAGATACTGAGGAAGCTATAGGATGATCTCTGAAGCGCTCATCTGGACCATCTTCCTGCTCCCGCTCGGAGCTTTCGTCTTCATATCTCTGGTGGTGCGGCCTTTCTTCAACCAGTGGAAGGAATCGGCCGGCCTCCTCACCATTCTCGCTATTGGGATAGCCCTCGCGCTGTCCTCATGGACGCTGCAGTCGGTGATAACCCAGGGCGAGCTTTCCTTTGCGCCGCAGGAGTGGCTGGCCATAGGCTCTCTGGACATCAGCCTCGGCCTTATCGTCGATCCCTTGACGGCCATAATGCTGGTGGTAGCCACCGGCGTGAGCCTGATGGTCCAGATTTACTCCGTCGGCTACATGAAGGGCGACCCCGGCTACGCCCGCTATTTCGCCATTATGAACCTGTTCACGGCGTCCATGGTGGGGCTGGTAATGGCCAGCAACATCGTCCAGATGTACGTATTCTGGGAACTGGTTGGCGTCTGCTCATACCTGCTCATTGGGTTCTGGTTCACCAGGCCGGCGGCGGCGGCAGCGGCCAAGAAAGCCTTCATAGTCACGAGGATAGGAGACTTTGGATTCCTGCTGGCCATTCTCTACATATTCTACGCAGGCGGTTCCCTGGACATCGCCAGCATCAACGCGTTGGAGGGTTTGCCTGAAGGACTGGCTTTGACATGGGTGGCTGCGGGGATATTCGCCGGAGCCGTAGGAAAGTCGGCCCAGTTCCCCCTCCACGTGTGGCTTCCGGACGCAATGGAAGGCCCCACACCCGTCAGCGCGCTGATACACGCCGCGACTATGGTGGCGGCGGGCGTATTCCTGGTGGCCCGTTTCTTCCCGCTGTTCGAGCACTCCGCCGACGCCATGAGCATGGTTGCCATCGTCGGCGCCTTCACGGCCTTATTTGCGGCCACTATGGGCATGGCCTCCTACGACATCAAGCGCGTCATGGCCTTTTCCACGGTGAGCCAGCTTGGGTACATGATTGCCGCTCTGGGAATAGGCGCATATGGGGTCGCCATATTCCATCTCTTCAACCATGCATTCTTCAAAGCCCTGCTCTTCATGGGCGCAGGAAGCGTGAACCACGCCACGGGCACCTTCGACATGCGGTACATGGGTGGGCTCAGGAAGGTCATGCCGTGGACCTACTGGACTGTGCTCATTGCATCGTTAAGCCTGTCGGGGATATTCCCCTTCGCGGGGTTCTGGAGCAAGGACGAGATACTGATACACGCTTGGCGCGGAGGCGCTTCAGTCGATGCAATTGTCTTCTGGTTGTTGATTGTGGCGGCCTTCCTCACGGCGTTGTACACCTTCCGCATGGTGTATATGACCTTCCACGGCGAGTTCCGAGGGGGCGTGGAAAAGGAGATGGAGGACCGTGGGGAAGCTCCGGAGCATGGAGGTCACGGCATCCATCTCGCAGAATCACCGGTGACGATGGTGGCGCCGATGGTCCTTCTCGCTGTCGCGGCTCTGACGTCGGGTTACCTGGCAAATCCCCTTGGCTTCAAGGAAGGTTTCATCGGAATAGACCACCACTGGTTCTCCTCTTTCATGCTGTTGCCAGGGGAGAGCATACAGTCCTTCAGCCTTGGAATGGCGATCGTGTCGGTGCTCGTGGCCCTTGGAGGAATACTGATTGCCACCGCCATATACCTAACGCCGAGGGTCTCTCTCGACACGGTGGGGCGTCCCTTCCTGGCCGTGCGTGAGTTGCTGTTCCAACGTTACTACATGGACGACCTGTACGAGCGTCACATGGTCTACCAGGCCTTCTACAAGGGAATTGGAGCGATGCTGGACTGGTTTGACCGTCGCATAGTGGACAACGTAGCTGAGTTCGTCGGTTGGTCCTCCAGGAACGTGGGCCGAGCGGTGGCCGTGGTGCAAACAGGACAGGTCCAGGGTTACGCCCTGGCTATAACGGTAGGGATATTCCTGATAGTGATTGCTTTCGTGGCGGTGAACGCAGGATAGGCTATGGACGGCTTCAACGGATTGTTGACTGCGACCGTGTTCCTGCCGCTGGCAGGGGCGCTGGTCATTGCCGCCTTCATCAAGAAAGACAGCTGGGTCCGGTGGACGGCTGCCTTCATTGCTCTGATCGAATTGGCCCTGGCCATCGACGTCGTAGCCCGGTTCAGCCGGGCGGCCGGCGCCGACCGTTTCCAGCTTATCGACAAGTTCGGCTGGTTCGGCGTCGACTCGGTGTTCAATAACACCACGTTCTCAGCCAACTACTTCCTTGGGGTGGATGGACTGAGTGCACCGCTGGTGTTGCTCACCGGACTCCTGGGATTCTGCGCCGTTCTCGGGTCATGGAACGTTAAGCACCGGGTCAGGGAATATTTCGTTTGGCTGCTGGTCCTTCAAACCTCAGTCATGGGCGTTTTCGCATCCCTGGACTTCATCCTCTTCTTCCTCTTCTGGGAACTGGAACTGCTGCCGATGTTCATGCTCATCTCCATCTGGGGATCGGGCCGCAAGGAATACTCGGCGATGAAGTTCCTGATATTCACCATCTTGGGCAGCGCCTTCATGCTGGTGTCCATACTGGCGGTGATCCTGGCCACGGGCGTCTCGGATATGGCGGCATTGTCCACACTGGGCGTCAGCGGTGTCGCGGCCAAGACCTTCATGCCGATATCGATGGTGTTCTGGTTCTTCGTGGTGGCTTTCGCCATCAAGCTGCCTGTCTGGCCGGTCCACACCTGGCTGCCCGATGCACACACCGACGCCCCCACTGCCGTGAGCGTGATGCTGGCGGGCGTGCTGTTGAAGATGGGAGGATACGGCCTGATACGCATCAGCGTGGGCATGTTCCCTGACATTGGCCACGCTGACGCATACGCCTGGTCTTTAGTGGTCCTCGCTGTAATCAGCATCCTGTACGGCGCCGTCGTCACCATAATGCAAACGGACCTGAAACGTCTCATCGCCTATAGCTCTGTGAGCCATATGGGGCTGGTGATGCTGGGCGTCGCTGTGGGGTTGAAAGGCGGAGCGGACTCGTCTGTGGCCTTAACAGGCGCCTCTATGCAAATGTTCGCCCACGGCTCCATCACCGGCTTGCTGTTCCTCGTGGTGGGCCTGATATACGACAAGGCGCATACGAGGTACATCCCCGACCTTGGAGGACTCTCCTCCAGGATGCCCTTTGTTGGAGCCGTGTTCCTGATTGCCGGTCTGGCGTCACTGGGTTTGCCGGGAATGAGTGGTTTCGTAGCCGAACTTCTTGTTTTCCTGGGTTCCTTCGGAGAATTCCCCTGGCCTACGGCCCTGGCCGCATTCGGTATAGTGCTGGCGGCGGGTTACATCCTGTGGATGATTGAGCGGGTGATGTTCGGCGGGGAAAGGGAGCGTTTTGCGGGCATCACCGACGCCAGCTTGGTGGAGGCCATACCCCTGGGCGTCCTGACCGTCTCCATAATCGTGGTGGGGTTCTACCCGGCCTTCATCACCGACTTCTTTGACTTTGGAATCAACCAGATGCCACGGTTCGCCGGGGCGTTGGGAGCCGCAGCGCCATGACGGCTGAAGACGTCCGTCTGCTGTCTCCTGAGATAGCCCTGGCCGGAATCGGCCTTATGGTCATTCTGCTGGACCTCGTAGTCAGCCGGAAGGGGCTGCTGGCCATATTCACCTTCCTTGGTCTGCTGGTCCCTGTGGGCCTTGCCGCCTGGCTTTGGGCTGACGTTAGCAACGAACCTTCCAAGCAGTTGGAGGCAATATTCAACCTGACTGGTTCGGGTGCGTCTCTGGTGGTGGACCAGTTCGCCTTATTCTTCAAGTTCCTGGTGATAGCCATAGTGGCGCTGATCGTGTTGGCGTCCACCGACTATGTCTCCAAGATGTCCCGCTTCCAGGGCGAGTATTACGGCCTCATTCTGCTCTCCGCCACGGGCATGATGCTTCTGGCGGCGGCCAGAGAGCTCATTGTGATATATGTGTCGCTGGAACTGACAGCGCTGCCGTTGGCTGCTCTGGTGGCCTTCCTGATGAACGCCCGCTCCGGGGAAGCAAGCATGAAGTTCTTTATCCTGAACGGGGTCAGCTCCGCGCTGCTGCTCTACGGCATGGCCCTGGTGTTCGGCTTCACCGGCAGCACCTATCTCACGGACATCGGAGCCCAGTTGAGTCAGACCCTCGGCTCCGGCGCCGCTTTGGCGGACAACTTCGCGCTTCTGCTTGGCGTCGTGCTGATAATCGCCGGGTTCGGGTTCAAGATATCCAGCGTACCCTTCCAGATGTGGGCGCCGGACGTTTACGAGGGCGGCCCGACCACCGTGGTTGCCTTCCTGTCTGTGGCCAGCAAAGCAGCGGGGTTTGCCGTGCTGCTTCGGGTCTTCTACACCGGTTTCGATGTATTCCAGTCCGACTGGGGAATCCTTTTTGCCGGGCTGGCGGCCGCCTCCATGACCATAGGCAACGTGGTGGCCATAGCCCAGAGCAACATCAAACGTCTCATGGGCTACAGCACTATCGCCCATGCGGGATACCTGTTGGTGGGACTGGCTGCCGTAACCGCGAACTCGGAAGGGGGAAGCAGCCTGGGGCCCAGTTCGTTGCTCTTCTATCTGGGCGCGTATGCGGCAACTAACTTGACAGCGTTCTTTGCCATCATAGCCATCTCGAACAAGGTCCAGAGCGACGAGATAGCAGACTTCGCCGGGGCCAGTCGGCGGTCTCCGTACGTGGCCCTGGCCCTGGCTCTCGCGTTGGTGGCCCTTATCGGCGTGCCGCCCACTGGCGTGTTCATAGCCAAGTTGTACATATTCAACGCGGCTATCGAGGCCGACCTGTTGTGGCTGGCCATTGTCGGTGTAATCAACAGCGTAGTCTCCGCCTACTACTACCTGAAGATAGTCCGTGTGATGTATCTGGAGCCGCCAGCCGATGAAGAGAAGGCGCCGTCGTCGCCGGCGTTCCAACTGGGGCTCGGGCTGGCCGCGTTGCTGGTATTGTTCATGGGGATAGCCCCCGGACCGATGTTGCGGGTAGCCGAGATCGCTGTGGACGCCCTTCCCAATGCAGCAAGGGTTGTCGGAGCCCTTTCCGCCGCCCCGTAAGCCATGACCATACCAGGTCCGTTTGACTCCCTGGAGACCCGGCGCTAGACTCGCTGTGCCCAACATGGACGCGCACACCCCAATTTTCTCTGCCTTCCAGAACCCGCCGGAAGGCCCTTCTTTCGTGCCATGAAACCCGACATCATCGGCGTTGTCTTCAACCACCGCAGCGCCCCGGCAAAAAAGCTCGCTCACGAGTTAGTCAAGCGGTTCAACCTCGCTGACCGGTCGTGGACCATATCCACATTGGACATAGACTCCGCCCCCTCTGAACTCCGAAAAACGGACATGGTCATTACCGTTGGAGGGGACGGCACAATCATCAGGGCCGCGAGGCTGACCGTCCCGCTGGAAATCCCGATCCTTGGCATCAACATGGGCAGACTGGGTTTTATGACCGAGCTCCAGGGGGAAGAGGCTCTGAGCCGGCTGCCCGACTACCTGGAAGGGGCAGGCAGGATAGAAGAACGCTCCATGATCAGGGTGGACTTCATACCCCCGGAAAAGGGCGAGGACCGGCCTCACAGGCCCATCGACGGCTTCAACTACCATGCCCTGAACGACGTGGTCGTGGGCAGAGGCGGGGTTGCCCGGCTGGTCACTATTAAGGCCTACATTGACGGCGCCCACCTGACAGATTTCCGCTCCGACGCGGTGATGGTGGCGACTGCCACAGGCAGCACCGGATACAACCTGTCGGTTGGAGGCCCCATGCTGTGGCCCACCGCCGGAGTGATGATTCTCAAGGCGGTGGCTCCCCACATAGGAATCGCCCCGGCGCTCGTTCTACCGCCCACCGCCGTGGTGGACCTAACAATAAAGACGGACCACGAGGCCACCTTGAGCGTGGACGGCTACGTCGATCTTGAACTGGCCCAGGGAGACAGCATAAGAGTCCAGAGGAGCCCCAATAAGACTAAGTTCCTGAGGGCGCTTCCGCCCAACGCCTTCTACCAAAGCCTGACACAGAGGCTGGGCTTTGGCGGAGGACAGAGCAGCACCAGAGCCATACAATACTGACTATGACCGCAAACGACGAAAACCGGGAAATCACCATAGAAAGCCGCATGGCTTACGAGGGTAAGATTCTCAACGTGAGAGTCGACCAGGTCCGCATGGCCAATGGAAGAATCGCGACACGCGAGGTGGTGGAGCATGCGCCGGTGGTGTGCATAGCGCCAGTGGACGCCGACGGCAATGTGTTGATGGTGCGCCAGTACCGGAAACCGGCCGAGGCAACGCTGATGGAATGCCCTGCCGGAGGCATGTACCCTGGCGAGTCTCCGGAAGAAGCCGCCCTCAGAGAGCTGCAGGAAGAGACAGGATTCACAGCGGGCAAGCTGGAGAAGCTGGCCACCTTCTGGGCCACGCCCGGGTTCTGTGATGAGAAAATGCACGCCTTCCTGGCCTCGGAGCTCGCTCCGGGAGACCCGGAGCACCAGCCCGACCACGACGAGGAAATCGAAAGCCTTTCCTGGATTCCCCTCTCACAAGCTCCCGACCTCATCCGAGAAGGCCAGATATCCGACGCCAAGAGCATTGCTTCCCTGATGCTGGCATACCACCTGTTAAAGGTGGGGGATTAGGTTCTTGGGCTTGGTTGGGCATGGTATAACGTGTGCGAATTTTTGCCGGGCGCCCGGTGACGCACCCCCGGCACAGATGCGCCCGCTCGATACGTAAATAGAGGTGATTGAACCGTGCTAGAGCATGACGTTCTCGTGGTCGGCGGAGGCCTCGCCGGCCTTAGAGCCGCCTTGGCCGCCCGGGATGCGGGGGCCGACGTCGGCATGATCTCCAAGGTCTACCCCGTGCGAAGCCACTCAAACGCAGCCCAGGGAGGCATCAACGCGGCCCTGACTGACCGGGGCGACGAGTGGGAAGAGCATGCCTTCGACACTATCAAGGGCAGCGACTACCTGGGCGACCAGGACGCCATCGAAATCATGTGCCGTGAGGCGGGAGACGCCCTCATACAACTGGAGCACATGGGAGTCATATTCAACCGTGACGACGAGGGGCGGTTGGGAACCCGGGCCTTCGGAGGCCAGCGCAGGGCCAGGACCTTCTTCGTCGCTGACTTCACAGGCCAGGCGCTGCTCCACGTGCTTCACGAACAAATCATGAAGTCCGACGTGACCTCCTACGAGGAGTGGTTCGTCACCAGCCTGATTCTGGACGACGGCGAGTGCTCCGGGGTCGTGGCGATGGAAATGAGGACGGGCCGCATATACGTCATCAAAGCCAAGACCGTTATCCTGGCCACTGGAGGTCTGGGACGCGTTTTCGAACCCAGCACCAACGCTCTAATAGTAACGGGCGATGGAATGGCCCTGGCCTACAAGGCCGGAGCGCCCCTCATGGACATGGAAATGGTCCAGTACCACCCGACGACCCTCAAGGGGAGCGGAGTGCTCATCACCGAGGGGGCCAGGGGCGAAGGGGCTTACCTGCTCAACAGCGAAGGGGAGCGTTTCATGGAGCGGTACGCTCCCAGCATGATGGAGCTGGCTTCCAGAGACGTAGTTTCCCGCTCCGAGACCACAGAGATAGCGGCAGGGCGCGGGATTGACGGATGCGTTCTGTTGGACTGCACTCACCTTGGGGAACAGCTAATCCGTGAGCGCCTCTCCCAGATATATGACATAGGGCTGGACCTGGTGGGCATCGACATCACGAAAGAGCCCATCCCCATACAGCCCGGGATGCACTACCAGATGGGAGGCATCAAGACCGACGTGGACGGCCAGACCCGGGTGCCGGGCATCTACGCCGCTGGAGAATGCGCCAACGTGAGTGTGCATGGAGGCAACCGCCTGGGCGCCAACTCCCTGCTTGACACAGTGATTTTCGGGCGGCGGTCGGGAGTCCACGCCGCGGAAGTCGCCAAGAACAAGGACTACAAACCCGTCAACGTGGAAGCCCTGATAGAGAATGAGGAGAAGAGGATTCAGGGAATACTGGACCGTCCCGCCAACGGAGACCGGGTGGCGTCCATCAGGTTGGACATGGGCACGGTTATGAACGACTACCTGGGAGTCTTCCGGGACGAGGAAGGGATGAAGACAGCCTTGGAAGCCCTGGGGCCTCTGAAGGAACGCTATGAAACGGTCCCGGTGGAGAATAAGGGTCGGACGTTCAACACCGACCTGATATTCCAGTTGGAACTGGGCTTCATGCTGGACTGCGCCGAGACCATTGTCATCAGCGGCATAGAGCGCAAGGAGAGCCGCGGCGCCCACTCCCGCACCGACTACACCGAGCGCGATGACGCGAACTGGCTGAAGCACACCCTGGTCAGCTACACAGAAGACGGCCCGCAGTTCTCTACGCTGCCCGTCGTCATAACACAATGGACTCCGGAGGAGAGAAAGTACTGATGCAGATAACCGTCAAGGTCAAGCGCTTCGACCCCGAATCGGAGAACCCACGTCCCTACTGGTCCGATTACCAGGTTGAAATAGACCAGTTCACTACCGTTCTGGACGCCCTTATCACGATCCGGGAAGACATGGACGGGACGCTGTCCCTGCGATGTTCCTGCCGGAGTGCAATCTGCGGCTCCTGCGCCATGCGCATCAACGGGCACGCCGCCCTGGCCTGCAAAACACGGGCGTCGGAGATATGCGAAGAGGGCGGCGAAATCGTAATCGAACCGGCTGGAGTCATGCCGGTGGTCAAAGACCTGGTAGTCGACATGACGCCCTTCTGGGACAAGGTCAAGTCGGTGGAACCCTGGCTCCAACCGGAAGGTGTCGAACCCGAGGCCGAGTACATAGCCCCCAACGAGGACATGCTGCATCTCGCGGGCGTCATGAACTGCATAATGTGCGGCGCATGCGTATCCGACTGTACGGTCCTGGAGGTCGACCCGGATTTCGCCGGTCCGGCGGCTCTGGCCAAGGCTTACAGGTTCGTGGGTGACCCCAGGGACGACGCCGACAAGCAAAGGCTGGAAGACCTGAGTGAAGCCACCGGAATCTGGGACTGCACCCGTTGCTATGAATGCGTGCAGGTCTGTCCCAAGGGAGTGGCTCCCATGGACCGCATTATGTCCATGCGAGACAAGGCTATGGAGCTGGGCTACACCAACAACACCGGAGCGCGCCACACGGACGCCTTCACCGAATTGGTAAGTCACAGCGGCTCGCTGGACGAGAAACTTCTGCCCCTGAAAACGTGGGGGTTATTCAACCTGCCGGCGCTGATTAGCTTCGCACCGGTCGGACTGATGGCCATGAGACGGCGCAAGATGCCGCCCATATTCCACAAGAGCATCCCGAACGTCCAGAACGTCAGGAACATCTTCAAGAAGCTGAATAAGTAGGCGCCCAAACTACGTCACGATCCGAGGTTAATGACATATGCCTAAGTACGCTTTCTTCCCAGGTTGCGTTTCCCGGGGCGGGTGCCCGGAGCTCTACCCGGCAGCTAAGCTGGTATGCCAAAAGCTTGGCATAGAGCTTGAAGAGATGACCGGGGCCTCATGCACCGGCGCCGGTGTGCTCCAGGAAAAGAACGAGTTCCTGGGAGACGTGTTGAACGCCCGCACTTTTGCAATGGCGGAACAGATGGAGCTGCCCATTATGGTGATCTGCTCCACCTGCCAGGGCGTCATGAGCCAGGCCAACAAAAGGCTCAAGGATGACCCTGAGTATCTGGCAAAGGTCAACGTAGAGCTTGCCCCGGAGGGCTTGGAGTACAAGGGCACGGCGCAACCCAAGCACCTGCTCTGGGTAATGCTGGAAGATATCGGGCTGGACGCCATAAAGGCGCGCGTCACCAACCCCCTCCACCACCTGAAGGTGGCGCCATTCTACGGCTGCTACATCATCCGTCCGTCAGACGCCTTGGGATTTGGTGAGAACCCGGAGCGTCAGACATCCCTGGAAGCCGTCATCGAGGCGTTGGGCGGCGAGGTGGTGGACTTCAAGGGAAAGACTCGATGCTGCGGTTTTCCCATCCTAACTATCAACGAGCGGAACTCCGTGGCAATGGTGGGCAATCACACGGCGGAGGCTGTCGACGAGGGAGCGGACGCTATGGTGACTCCGTGTCCGCTTTGCCACCTCAATCTGGACGGCTACCAGCCCAAGGCAATGACCCAGACCCAGCGGAAGATAGACCTGCCCATAATCCACCTTCCCCAGCTGATCGGTCTCGCCATGGGCTTCTTCCCCTCAGAGATGGGCCTCCAACGGCACATCATCTCCCCGAAGCCGGTTGTAGAGAAAGTCGGAGGCGTCTGGTAGCCCAACGCCACAAGTGGACGTAGGGCCCTTCGAGGTCAGGTCACGTAAGGGGCAGCAGAGGCGACAGCCGTTTTTCTTGTTGTCCCTGTGGTAGGATATATCAAATGACTCAAACGTCACCTATGGAACCATATGACCAAACCGGTGTCGCAGTAGACGATTATCGGCGGCAGTCCAGAGTGTTCCTGGCAAAGGCGCGGGAATATCTGGCTTCAAATGATTTGCATCAGGCGTCGGAAAAAGGTTGGGGAGCCGTTGCCTGGATGGCAAAAGCCGTAGCGGAAGCCCAAGGCTGGCAGTACAAGAAGCACGACGAGTTCTTCACGGTCATGTACCAAGCCGAGGATATGGCTGATGATGCCCGTCTGCCGGGTCTATGGCATGTGGCGAACACGCTCCACGGTTTCTTTTACACTCGTAAGATGTTCCTGCGCGCTAGCGCCATCGGCCAGGGACTCGACCAGATAGAAACCGTGTTGGACATCCTTCACCCGCTGACCGAGTCCAGGTAAGCAGTCTGGGTACGTTATTTGGACCCTGTCCTCAAGTAAGGGGCAAGGGCGGCTGCCACCATTTGCTGGTGTCATTGACGTGAATGGACTCCACCCATTTCACCCACTCGAACCCTCGTTTGTCCGGCGCCACCAACCGCACAGGAAACCCGTGGCCGTGAGAGATAGTGTCACCACCAACGTGGGTGGCCAGCAGAAGCTTCTCGGCCTCGTTCATCGAGAATTTCCGTTGGTAGCCGGTAACTGATCTCACCGTGACGCTGCCCGCCCCCGGTTCCACTCCGGCGGACTCCAGCACATCCCTCAAAGGAGTCCCCTCCCATTCCTGGGTTGAATGCCATCCGCCGGTGCAGTCCAAAGTGCAGGTGAGCTTGTCATAGCGGCCCGCCAGCTCCTCCAGACCAAGGTCCAGTTCCTGTCCCACCAGCCCCGACACCTTAAGTCGCCATTTCCCACCATCAACCGGATCCGGATCATCGTTCAGCCAGGATGTGGTGGGGAAGGCGTTGCCCTTAAAGCTGCCCCGTTCGTACGAGCCGGTGAAGCGTCTGTCCTCCCCAGGAAGTTCGAAGGCCTCGGCGACAAACTCGCCTGTGCGCCAAAGGGCCAACCCAGCCAGGCTCAACCCGGCCAGCCTCAAAAAGGACCTACGTTCCACCCAAAACCGAGGCCGCAAGGTATAGGAGTGCTTAGCAACATGCCAGACCACGAAGGGAGCCAGGAACAGCGACAGGTATATGTGCCAGCTCAAGCCGCTTATTCCGCTGTAGGAGAAGTAACCGCCGTGGCTCCACACCACACCCAGCACGAGGGCTCCGATCAGCGCCAAGAGCATCACGACAGACCCGATGTACAGAACCGGCTTGCGCTTCCACCCGCTGAGGCTGGTCAGCGGAGCCAGGACATTGCGGCCCTTCCAGATAAGGAGCGCCACCAGGGCGAACCCGGAGATGCGGTGGGCGACGGTGGCGGGCGCCCAATCAGGGGATCCTCCCAACAGGCCGAAAAAGCCGCTAAGGAGCGAAAGGCCGCCTACAACTAGAATAAAGACGTTGGCCCAAGGGTGCGCCATGTCCTAGTCCTGGGGGGAGAGTACAGCCTAGTATACGCCCTCTTGGTCAGGACGGTTCTATTGGAACAGCTCTCGGACGGAGACCTGGAACCCCGGGACCACGGCACCGCCGCTCAGCGATTCAGACTCGGTTAGGACTTGTGGGACTTGGCCCTGTTCGTGGACCGTTACGGTGCGGTCGCCTGGGTCAACCACCCAGACGGCTGATGTACCCGCCGCCAGCCACGGCTCCGTTTTCTCACGGACCTCTCGATTGGAGTCGCTTGGGGACTTGACCTCTATAGCAAGATCCGGAGCCAGTTCCAGGAAGCCGGCAGGCACATCTCCAGTGGGCAGAGTATCATAAGACACGAATGAAACGTCGGGAGCCAGCACGGTGTCTGGGCCACGGCTGATTACGAAGCCTGTATCTGCTGTGAACATGCGGCCCAGTCGGCTCACCTTCACGTGAACGCCCAAAGCGATGTGCAAATTCGAACCAGCGTTGCCATGCCTCCCTCCAGCTGGCGGCATCTCGTACAGCTCCCCTTTCACTAACTCGAGGCGTCGGCCATCCGACGGGAGACGTAGCAATTCCTCTGCTGTAAACAACTTCTTCTTTACACGCATGGCCTGGTGTTCCCTGTTCAGTCTTTCAACTCCTGAACCGCCCTGCGGAACGCTTCCAGTGTAGCATCGATCTCATTTTCGTGGGCCAGGGAGAGATAAATCTTTTCCGGCCATCCCTTAAGGACGCCCTGGTCCAGCAAGAGTCGGGTGAATTCAACCATCTTGCCAGCGTCGGCTTTCAGGGTGTCGCGGTAGTCATTCACTGGCTGATCGGTGAACAAGAGGCCAAAGATAGGGGCCTCTCCTACGACAGCAACCGGAATCTCTGCCTCGGAGAAAACCTGCGAAATCCCTTCCTTTAACTGCGTGCCAAGGGCATGCAGCTTAGCGTAGGCGCCCTCCTTCCTGAGTTCGGCCAGGGTCGCCAAGCCGGCGGCTGCGGCGACGGGGTTTCCGTTAAGGGTCCCTATCTGTGGAACAAAGGAGTTGGTTTCTTGGGCCGACGGGTCGAATGCGGACAAGATTTCTTCCCGTCCTGCCACGATGGCCAGAGGATACCCGCCTCCGACAATCTTTCCCATCGTGCACAGGTCAGGAGTGACGCCGTAGTATTCCTGAGCTCCCCCATAGGCCAACCTGAAGCCGGTGACCACCTCGTCGAAAATCAGGGGGATTTCATAGTGGGCGGTGATGTCCCTAAGCTGCTGGAGGAACCCCGGCGCGGGAGGTATCACTCGCTGCTGAGGTTCGATGATGACGGCTCCCAGGTCGTCGTGGTTCCTCTCGATGATGGCTGCCACGGTCTCTATATCGTTGTAGGGAGCCACCAACACTGTGTCTGCAACCGCTGCGGGGATTCCGGCCGAGTTCGGAACAGGCTCGGGAAAGTCTCTGAGCTGTGAAGCCGGGGGGTTCAAGCTCATCAGTGCATAGTCGCTGCTGCCGTGGAAGCCACCCTCGAACTTCAATATCTTGTCCCGCTTACGGTAGGCTCTGGCGATTCGCATGGCCTGGAAACAGGCGTCGGTCCCGCTCGTCGTGAAGCGGACCTGGTCGGCGCAAGGGACGGCTCTGACGACTTCCTCTGCCAGCAGAATGGCCCGTTCGTTGACGGCGAAGAAGGTGCTGCCCTCTTCAACAGCTTCTACAACCGCTTCAACCACACTTGGATGAGAGTGTCCCAAGACAAGAGGGCCCGAACCCATGAGGTAGTCGATGTACTCATTGCCCGCTGCGTCCCACACCCGCGAACCCTTCCCCTTGGTGAGGACGAGGGTTCTCTCGGCGTCCGGAATGGGGTTGCCCATGTTGGAACCGGGAAAAAACTGGGAAGCCTTGGCAAGAAGCTCGGCTTCCCGATTGGCGCCGTATGTCATTGTAGTATCTCCCTTGGGAAGGAACGTGACGGGTCGGCAGCCCTTAGCCTTCCGAGTCCGCCTTTTCCATGACTTCAATCAGCTCTTTGACGCTGGCGGCGGATTTGTCCAAGGCCGCCTTCTCTTCAGGAGTGAGGCTGATTTCGATGATCTGCTCCATGCCTGCCGCCCCCAGCTTGACGGGCACGCCCACATAGAGGCCGTTGATGCCGTACTCTCCGTCCAGGTACACGCAGCAAGGAAGGATGCGCTTCTTGTCCAGGAGCACGGCCTCCGCCATCTGAACGATGGCTGCTGACGGGGCATAGAAGGCGCTCCCCTGCTTCAGCAGCGCGACGATTTCTCCGCCGCCTTGCCTGGTGCGTTGCACCAGAGCCTCAATGCGGTCGGCGGACAGCAACTCGGAGATGGGAATGCCGCCCACGGTGGTGTACCGGACCAAGGGCACCATGTCGTCGCCGTGACTGCCCAGCACGTAGGCTTGCACGTCCTCCACGGACACGTCCAGTTCCTGGGCAATGAATGTACGGAACCGGGAGGTGTCGAGGATTCCGGCCATTCCGAACACCCGCTCCCGGGGGAAGCCGCTGATGTTGTAAGCATGCTGGACCATGGCGTCCAGTGGGTTGGTGACTACAATCAGGATGGCGTTGGGAGAATGTTTGACCACCTCCTCAGTCACGGAGCCTATGATTTTCATGTTGGTGAGGAGCAGGTCGTCGCGGCTCATTCCGGGACGCCGGGCGATTCCCGCGGTGATAATCACCAGATCGGACTCAGCGGTTGCTTCATATCCGTTGCTGCCGGTAATCAACGCGTCGGTCCCCAGCACCGGTCCCGACTCCAGCATGTCCAGCGCTTTTCCCTGGGGCATGTCTTCCACCACGTCCACTAGGACTACGTCAGCATAGCCCAGGGCGTGGATTCTCTCTGCGGTGGTGGCGCCGACGTTGCCGGCGCCCACGACCGTCACTTTCTTGCGCATTAATCAGTCTCCTATCGGTCTTATCGTGAGTAAGGCTGGCTCTAGGCGTAGACGTACTCTTCCCAGCGAGCGTCCAGGCTGGAGTCGGCTACGGTGGCCATGATGTATTCGCCGAACTCTTTGCCCGTGGCGCCTGTGTCCCGGCCCGTCATGGTGATTTTGCGCTCGTACTGGCCGCAGACATCCAGGGCCTTGTGGAGCTTGCTGCCCTCCGCCTCAAACCCGATGTGCTCCAGCAGCATGGCCCCTGCCCGCATCATGGAGCTGGGGTCGGCGAACTGGGCCCGGTTCTCCCTCACCATCCGGGGCGCCGAGCCGTGGATGGCCTCGAACATGCCGTAGCGCTTGCCCACGTTGGCGCTTCCGGCGGTGCCGACTCCGCCCTGTATCTGGGCCGCCTCGTCTGTGAGGATGTCTCCGTATAGGTTGGGAAGCGCCAGCACTTGGAACTGCTTCTGGCGCGCGGGGTTAATCAGGGCGGCGGTCATGATGTCGATGTACCAGCCCTCCCATGTGATGCCGGGGTAGTTCTCGGCAACCTTCCGGGCGATGTCCAGGAACTTGCCGTCGGTGGTCTTCACGATGTTGGCCTTGGTCACTATCGTGACGTTGTCCTTGCCGGTCCGCTTGGCGTGGGCAAAGGCGGCCTCAATGATTCGCTCCGACCCCTGGCTGGTGATGACACGAAAGTCGATTCCCAGGTCGTCGGTCACGTTGATTCCCTGGCTGCCCACAGCGTACATGTCCTCGGTGTTCTCACGGAAGAAGGTCCAGTCGATTCCCTGGGCGGGAATGCGCACCGGCCGGACGTTGGCGAAGAGGTCCAGTTCCTTCCGCATTGCGACGTTGGCCGACTCGATGTTGGGCCAGCCATCCCCACGTTCAGGCGTGTGGGTGGGGCCCTTAAGGGTCACGTGGCACTCTCTAATCTCGGCCAGCACGTCGTCGGGGATGGCCTTGAGCTTCTCCGCCCGGTTCTCGATGGTCAAACCTTCGAGTACCCGGAACTCCACCTTGCCAGTGGCGACCGAGTCCTTCAGGAGGTGCTCCAGCACCGTCTGGGACTCGGCGGCGATGTAGGGTCCGATTCCGTCTCCGCCCAGCATCCCGACGATAATGGGGCTCACTCCGCTGTAGTCTATCCAGTCCGGTTCCGCCTTCAGGCGTTCGACGCGCTCAAGCTGCTGCTCGAGTACGGCGCCGAAATGCTCCTTTGCCTGTTCTATAGCCTGCTTGTCAGCCATGAGTTCCTCCAAAGGTGTGGTATGGGATCCTCTGCAAACCTCCTCTCCCTTGGGGAGAGGGGCGGGGTGAGGGTGTCCGCCTCATAAAAACCTGCCCAATTATACATCCAAACCCGGAGCGTGGGTAGGCTGGGGCGGCGCAAAGGACTTCCCGCCTGTGACTTTGGCGTGGTCAGACGAGGAACAAAGCCGAAACAGCAGCGACAGCGATTAGCGCTAGGGCCGCCAGCAAGCTGCCGCAGCCTTGAGCGACGGGCGCGGATCTAGGACTCACGCTGGGAGTCGGGGCGGCATTCCTAGACTCGATGCGGCGTTGGGTTTTGGCAGCCTCGGTTTCAGGGCTTGTCCCCTGGACTTTGAGAGATCCGTCGCTGTTGTCCCATGCTCTGACTCTACCGGTGGAGATGGACAATTCTACGATGCCTGAGGGGAAATGCCAGGTCTCTAGGTCGCTGTCTTCGTCTTCATCGAACTTCCCAACTGGCTCATAGTATTCAGGGTTCCTTGGTTTGCCTAAATCTCTGTCGACTTCCCGCATGAATTTCCGGTATTCTCGCTCTTCTTGAATGGCGGCATTGGTTTTTGGATTCGGGATCCATACGTTGAATGGGGTCCCTTCCAGTCTGACAACATCATCCTTATGAGACCCTACAGAGAAGAATTCGGAGGTTGTAACATTGGGGCCTGTAGCCATCTCTACCTTCAAGCCGCCTCGGTTAAACCACCCTTGAACTCTCCCCGCTTTGTTGAACCTCACCGAACTGGAGGCATCTCCCGAACCGTATCCCCACGATTCACCTTCACAACCGAAGTCTGCGTTGGTATGGGTTGAGGACGGCGGCCCTTGGATACGGGCCACGTCTTCTTTAGTTGAGCCGATGGTGATGTAGTCTAGGTCGCTTTGTCTTGTCCGTCGACGGGGACGTTGTTGCGGAGTAGCGATTTCGGCGGGTTCAGTCTCAGCTTGCGCTGCCGGGGCGTTCTTGGCCGCTTCCCGACTTTGGTCGTAGGCGTCCCGCTTCTCGGGGTCGCCCAACACCGCGTACGCTCTGCTGACTGCGGCCATCAGCCCCGCCGCTTCCGGAGAAGGGTCCGTGGCGGGGTGGTAGAGCAGCGCCAGCCGCTGGTATGCAGCGTCGATGACTTCCTGTTGAGCGGAGGGGTGGAGTTGCAGAATTTCGTAAAGGTCTTCTGCTTCTGGCATGAACACACGCCTCATCGTGGGGCTAACGGACGCTCATTATAGCAGAGGCCCTGGATCTTAGAGGACGTCAACCCGATAGAGCACTGCATAGACCTTCCGCGAGGGAAATCTGGAGTGTCGCTGATCTATGCAGAACCCTATCTTCATTCCAACTCTTTGAGCATCAGAAGAAAGACTACTTGAGTTCGTAGTGTCGCCATTAAGTCGAGGAAGGCGATCCTGAATACACCGGGAGTTGACACCCAATCCGCCTTGTGGCTCGAATCACTGTACAGAAAGACGCCGTGGGGCTGACGTTTTCGCTGATTCGAATAGGTTAAAAAAGGGCGTAGGTGGTAAAGTAAATCGTGGGACCGCTGTTTAATGGCCCCACATGAATCTTTCAGACAGACAGGACGAGAGGACAAAGACCTTTCTGGAGATAGTGAAATGGTAATGTTCGATGATTTCTTCGGGCGTCTTTTGCCGTTCAAGCTGGGCAATATCGAACCCGCCGTCTTAGAGTTGCCTGGTGCTGAGCCCAAGCCTATTCATTTTCAATGTGACCTTATTGACGGACGGGTCGAAGCTAAGTTTTCGATAGGTGATTACGATTTAGTGGGAGATAGATTGTCCTTCTACCGGAATCTACTGACTGAGCAGCAGTCGTTCATGCGAGTCCGGGATGTCCAAATTCCAATTAGCATTCGTAACGCACCAAATCCTACGTTTTATTCTGGACAACCACCCTTAGTATCTAACGGGACTATGCGTTTGAATTTGGACTGTATTCATTTAGGTGGCGAAATCGTGGATTGCTCGTTCGTCGTTTCCGGTTTGCCACGGTTCCATTGCCCAACTGGATTGAGGGAAACTGGAGAGTTAGAGTCTTGGGAGTACGACTACCTTGACTCAGGTCAGCCCAATAAAATTCGTCCCTTGCCCTCTTTTGAGTGTTGCGATTATAGATTCAACTACATCCTCGTAGATGGTGCTCTGGAACCTTCGCAGTACCAGATTTCCTTTCGTCGTATCGACGGAGGTAGCATGTCCATTCGTGATATTGAGGACATGCTCGGTATTTGGAGGCGTCTACTTAGTTTTTGTACGGGTGTCGGTAGAGGCGCTGAAATTGTTCTGGGTCATGACAGAGAGAAGATGCCTGTTTACGGTTCTTGGCGGCGGGTTATGAGGCTGCCTCGCAAGAGGGCCAATTGGTTGCCCGACGGTAGTGCTTTTGACTTTCGAGACTTCGCTCGTAAGTTCATCGACCGTTATCTGCAGGAGCCCGACAAACACAGAAGAGAGCGAGACAATGAATTGTTGGACCGGTACACAAGAGCTTCAGGCATTATGGGCTATGACGTACCTTATTCCCTTATGTCGTCCTATTCAATCTTGGAAAGACTAGTCAAGGATAGGACCGGAAAGAAATATCCGCGCCAAGACGATATGGAAAGTTTCTTAGATGATTTAGGCGTTAGGGATGAAATGAGACGGAACCCTTTAGCTACATGGGATATTCCACGCGCCCGTGGGGATGAGCTTGATAATGGAACAGAGAAGAATAGATTCGGTGTTAGGGGCATGAAGACTTATCGGGACAAGTACATAGCTCATTTCGATGACGTCCAAGGGGTCGATTATAGATCCTTGATTTGGTATGCACTGTTGGCCTTGTTGTATGTGGAGCTTCACATCCTGCATGAAATAGGCTATCAAGGTAAATATTGTTCTCGTGTGGCCTACTTCGCAGGAAATTCTGACACTGTCCCGTGGGTAGATAGCGTTGGGACTACAGATTCAGGCTAGACAGGGGCCCCGCATAGGCCCCGAGTAACTCTATGATCCAACCTAGTACTATCGGGATAGTCCGAGGAATTTCGATGTGTCCCACGGATGTCGCATTGTTAACGTTTCTTTGGCAATGCAGAGGGCCTTTCTACCACGGGCGAGACAGTCCGCCCTCTACTCCTCCAGCTGCCTTGCCAGGGACTCTGGATCGGTGACGGGGAGCTGGCAGACGTAGTTCTGGCACACGTAGGCCGTGGGCTTGCCGTCCACCAGGGTTCGACCCTCTAGGAGGGGCATTGAGGGTGCGTCGCCGATGGGCGCTTCAGGCGAGACCCCGGCCAGAACCTTGTTCGGCAAGCAGCCAGCGTGGACTGTGCGGAGCAATTCCCTGGTGGCCGGGTCGTCAGGGTCGCCCACGATCGCGATCTCTTTAGGTGTGGACAGGTAGAAGTCCAGGGCGCACAGCCAGTGGCCCATGCCGTTGGGAGCGCGTATGAGGTACTGGCGCATGGCCCGAAGGGCTGAAGACGCACGGCGGGAGTATTCACCGTCTCCCGTGAACACCGAGAGGCGAAGAAGCATGTCCACGGCCACCGAGCTTCCGCAGGGTGTGGCGTTGTCGAACACGTCCCTTGGCCGCACCACCAGGTCTTCATGGTCCCGGCCAGTGTCGTAAAACCCGTTCTCCGCCTGCTCCCAGAAGAGGTCGATCATGCCGTCGGCCAACCGCCTTGCCTCGTTGAGCCATCGGTCGTTAAAAGTGGCTTCATACAGGTATAGGAGACCGTCGGCCAGGTAGGCGTAGTCCTCCAGGTATCCGTTCAGGTGGGCCTTGCCGTCCTTGTATGTGCGCAGGAGGCGGCCGTCGTTCACTAGCTCGCGCAGGAGGAACTCGGCGCAGTCAACCGCAGCCTGCCTATAGTCGTCCCGCTCCAGGATGGAGGCGGCTTCTGCGAAGCTGCGCAGCATCATACCGTTCCATGCGGTAAGAGCCTTGTCGTCTCTTCCCGGATGGATGCGCCGTTCCCTGGCTTCCATGAGCCTGGCCTTGGCTGACGTGATGGTCGCCGCAAGCGCTTCGGGGCTGATTCCAGCTTCCGCAGCGTAGGACTCGGCGCCCTGGGGCACGTTGAGGATGTTGCGCCCCTCGAAGTTCCCCGCCTCGGATACACCAAAGTAGCCGCCAATCAGCTCGGCGTCCTTCTCTCCTAGGACAAGCGCCAACTCGTCCTTGCTCCAGATGAAGAACTTGCCTTCCTCGCCTTCGCTGTCGGCGTCCTGGCTGGAGTAGAAGCCTCCGGCGGGGTCCCGCATCTCACGAATCACGTAGTCCAGTGTCTCCTCGGCGATGCTCCGGTAGAAGTCGTTCCGGGTGGCCTGGAAAAGGTGCAGGAACAGCCTGACCAATAGTGCGTTGTCGTACAGCATCTTCTCGAAGTGGGGCACCAGCCAGTAGGCGTCGGTGGAGTAGCGGTGGAAGCCTCCGCCAATCTGGTCGTAGATGCCCCCTGTAGCCATCCGGGAAGCAGCCAACTCTACCATCTCCAGGGCCCGTGGGCTGTTGGTAAGCTTGTGGTACCGGAGTATGAACTCGTAGGTCATTGGCTGAGGAAACTTTGGGGCCGAGCCGAACCCGCCGAACTGGAAGTCGTAGCTGGAGACAAGATTCTGGAATGCCTGGTGCAGCACGTCGGGACTCAACGGCTCCTGGGCACGGGGGACTTCCGCCATTTGCTGGACCCGGGATATAAGCTGCTGTGTCGCCTGTATCACGTCGCCCCGTTTGTTCCTGTAGGCGTCGGCCATTGCCGACAGAAGCCTGGGGAAGGAGACCATGCCCCTGTTGTCGTCCGAGGGGAAATAGGTGCCCCCATAGAAGGGCCTGCCGTCGGGCGTGAGAAACACGGTCAGAGGCCAGCCGCCGCTTCCGGTCAAGGCCTGGACTGCGTTCATGTATATGTTGTCGATATCGGGCCGCTCTTCCCGGTCCACCTTGATGGAGATGAAGTTGTCATTCATCATCCCGGCGATTCGCTCGTCCTCGAAAGACTCGCGCTCCATCACGTGGCACCAGTGGCACGCGGAATAGCCTATGCTCAGAAGGATGGGTTTGTCCTCGGCCTGCGCCTTGTCCAGGGCTTCCTGCCCCCAGGGGCGCCAGTCCACGGGATTATGGGCATGTTGGAGAAGATACGGGCTGGTCTCGTTGATCAAGCGATTAGGCATCGTCCCTCCCGGCGGCTGTATGGCCCCTATTGTCTCCGATAACTTCCCGGAGCGCCACACAGGTGTCTTTTCGGCGGCGATGCGTGGCGTTTTGCGCTCGTGGTGAGCTGGTCGAACGACGTTTCGACAGGCCAAGGGCGATTGGGATAATGGGCCTCTTGGGAGCTGGCGTCACCGCCCCTGGCCCCATGTGTTGACCGTGTCCGCCTCTGGAGGGAGCAGCGGCAGCCCCGTGGTCAACATGGACGGCGAACTCGTTGGGATACTGACTCATAGAGGCGTAGATGACGACCTTACAGGCGTATTGGACACCTTCAGCTACGCCGACAACCCTGCTGGCCAGAGTATACGATAGAATAGGATTAGGACATGACAGGTTAAGCCTTGGAGCAGGACTTTTGGAACAGACTTATGACTTTAGGATCAGGCCTAGGCGGGGCCCTCCGTAGGAATGGGCGGGCCGCGTGACATCCTAGCTCTTGACCGCAAATACGGTGAGGGTCGCGCCTGTGGGAGAGTTGGGGCCAGGGCCACTAAGACAGAGAAGACGGTGCAGTAATGGGGAATGACGACTCATAGGCAGACAATCTACGCTACGGCCGCGCCAGTCACGGCCCTGTGGAAGTAAGCAAGGACCAATACCATCCCCGGTTCAACATCTGTGTTTTTCTCGACGACGCGCACCGAGAGAAATGGATGGAGGAGATGTGCCTGTTTGAGATTCAAGGGGATTGCCTAACAGAACGAGAGATGGCAGCTTGCCTCGGAGTAAAAGACAGAGAAGCGCTGTTGGCGTACTTCGGCCTGGACGGCGACGACACTAGGCAAGAATTCCGCATTAGTGGGCAGATATGCATATATGTCCGCTCCTGCATGAGGGGGTTACTAGGCCCTGATTGTTGCAAAGACATGCGAAGGCAAAGAGAGGGATGATGGTCCAGCGTGAGAAGGGCCCCGGGAGACCAACTACGTGGAGGGTAGATGATAGAGATCGCTCTTACAAACTACCTGTGCAGGTGTGGGTGTTCATCGTCGTTGTCTTGGGGTTGGTGCCTGGTGGGGTCGTGGTTTGGATGGTGAACAATGACCGCAAGGCCGTACGGGTCGCGGGATGGATAGTGGGATTTGGGCTGCTGGTGCTCATCTGGCTGTGGGCGTTCGGCCCCTCAAGCGGACTTACGCCGGAGCAAGCAGCAGACAGAACTTGGTTGGGGGGGCCTTATGATCTAAGACCTTGATGAGCTGATTCTATTGGGCGGTCGAGCAAGGTAGACTGGGGGCCGGACCTTTGCATCAAGACGGGGGTTTTCATCAAAGCTCCTCGGCTCTTGACAAACGGAGCACTTTCCCTTGGAATACGGCTATCCTATCGCCCAGGGGCATGACATGAGCGACAAACCTGTCTACGCATCCCCCGATTCCGTGACCGATGAGGACTTGCTGAGAATGGCCAACGAGTCCGGGCTGGCTCTGGGACCTGACGACATTCCCGAGCTTATGCCCTTGTACAAGCTCTACCTCGCCCACGTGGGGATACTCCACTCCATCGACCTCCACCACGAAGAGCCGGTCCACATATTCAGGCCCGACTAGGGAAACGGGAAGGACCATTGACATGACCCAAGAGTTGCATTACCTGACTATCCGGGAAGCGGCTGACTTGATCAGCGCCGGCGACCTTTCGCCCGTCGAACTCACCCAGGCATTCCTGGACAGGATCGAGGAGACGGACGGCCGCCTTAACTCCTACATCACGGTCTTGGCAGACGAGGCCCTAGCGGAGGCGCGCGCCGCTGAGGAAGAGATACGGCGAGGCGCTTACAGGGGTCCGCTCCACGGAATCCCCCTCGCCCACAAAGACCTGTACGACACCGCTGGCGTGAAGACCACCGCGGGCTCCCGATTATACGCCGACAGAGTTCCAGCTGAAGACTCTACCGTTATCGCGCGATACCGAGAGGCGGGCGCGATACTTTTAGGCAAGCTGTCCATGTACGAATTCGCCCTGGGCGGCCCAGACCCCACGACTCAATTCGCACTGGCCCGCAACCCGTGGAACCTGGAGCACATTCCCGGCGGCTCCAGCAGCGGTTCCGGCTCGGCTGTCGCTGCCGGCCAGTGCATGGGAGCCTTGGGTTCATGCACCGGCGGCTCCATACGCGGTCCTGCGGCATATTGTGGCACGGTGGGACTCAAGGCCACCTACGGACGGGTCAGCCGGGCTGGCGTGGTGACGTTGAGTTGGAGCCAGGACCACTGCGGACCGTTGACCTGGACCGTCGAAGACGCGGCGCTGATGCTACAGCCAATTGCAGGGCACGACCCGAAAGACCCGGCGTCGGCTACAGCAGCCACGGCGGATTATTCCGAGGCTATAAGAGAGGACATTTCAGGTCTGGTGGTGGGACTGCCCCGCCATTTCTTCTTCGATCCGCGTCCCAGCGTGGACCCTGAAGTCCAGGCTGTTGTGGAGACGGCAGTGAAGGAGCTGGAATCTCTGGGGGCCAGGGTGGAAGAGGTGACCATACCCAGCCTGGAATATGTCCGCTCTGCCAATTCCATCATCATGCTGACCGAGGCATACTCGTTCCATGCTGACGACCTCCGAAACCGGCCCGGCGATTACGGCCAACAGGCCCGCGTCAGGTTCAGGATCGGCGGGTTGCTCTCCGCAGCCGACTACCTGCAAGCAACCAAGATTCGACAGGCGGCCAAGAGAGAGTTTGCCCAGGCCCTGGAGAAGGTGGACGTGCTGGTCTCTCCCACTATGACCCAGCCGGCGCCCCCGTTCCAGGGCTATGACCCAGCCGCCACGGCCCGGGACCCCAGCTTCACGGCGCCATACAACTTTACCGGACTGCCGGCCATCTCCGTGCCCTGTGGGTTCACACAGAAGGGCTTGCCGGTGGGAATGCAGATTGCCGGAAAGCCTTTCGCCGAGCCGGAAATCCTGCGGGTAGCCCACACCTACGAGCGGCATGCCGGTTGGTACAAACGCCGGCCTCCCGTTTAGGACAAGGCGGACACGGAATGGAGATGCGGAATCTGGGCAGCCTCGAAGTCCCTGTCATAGGCTTGGGGACAGCACGCACCTTCGATGTTGACGGCAAGAGCGACGTCGCTGTCCGACGGACCATCATCGACAACTGCATCGCCACGGACTCCATATTCCTGGACACTTCTCCCATGTACGGCCACAGCGAGTCCGTAATAGGCCAGGTCACCGACGGCCGCAGGGACCGGTTCCAGTTCGCTACCAAGGTGTGGTGTAGCGGAGACTCGGCGGGACGCACCCAGATTGCCCAATCTTTCGACCTTCTACGCACCGACTACATCGAGGTGTTGCAGATACACAACCTGGTGGACTGGCGGACCCACCTGCCCTATCTGGAATCCCTGAAAGCGGAAGGCCGGATCGGACTAATTGGAATCACCCACTACGCCACTTCGTCCTACGGCGAGATAGAGTCCATCATGAGGACGGGCAGGGTGGACACCATCCAGATTCCCTACAACGTGATGGAGCGGAAATGCGAAAGCATTATTCTGCCGCTGGCGGAGGAGATGGGCATCGGCGTGATAGTAATGGAGCCGTTGGGAGTGGGCCGCCTCACTCTCGGGCTCAAGCGAACCCCTGACCTGGCGCCTTTGTCGGAGCACGGCATCGAGACCTGGGCCCAGGCGCTTATGGCCTGGATACTGGCGGACTCCCGTGTGTCCATACTGATCCCGGCGACTTCTCGACCGGAACGCGTCTACGAAAACGCAGAAGTCGGCTCAAT